>JAGHBF010000094.1 GCA_021161165.1 Candidatus Aminicenantota bacterium | reverse complement strand
GGGTCCTATGAAATTTAAACGTTTATTACCTATTGCATTAATCTTTTTTACTATTTATGGATTTATTAATGCCTGCACCTCTGTAGTGGTGACAAAGGGAGCTTCTGCAGACGGCTCTGTTATTAACTCTTATCTCTGCGATGGAGAATTTCTTTCTACATTCAGAATAATTCCTGCTGCTGACCACAAGCCCGGAGAAATGGAAGAAGTTAGAGGTTACAGAGGGATTGTTGCAAAAATTCCCTACCCGGCACACACATACCGGGTGGTTGGTCTTATGAACGAACATCAGCTCAGCATCGGAGAAACAACCTTTGGAGGAAGGAAAGAGCTGGGAAAATATAAAGGCGGTCTGCACTATTTCAACCTGATGATTCTCGCTCTTGAACGGGCAAAAACTGCAAAAGAAGCCATAAAGATCATAACTGACCTGGCAGAGAAGTACGGATATTCTGGACCCGGAGAAACATTTTCAATAGCTGACAAAAACGAAGTATGGCTACTTGAATTCATAGGAAAAGGAGCTGACCACAAAGGAATAATCTGGGTTGCAAGGAAGGTCCCTGATGGCGAAGTAAGTGTCCACGCTAATCAGTCAAGAATAAGGGAGATTGATTTCAATGACCACGAAAATTTCATGTATAGCAAAGATATTGTCTCGTTTGCAATAGAAAAAGGATATTACAATCCCAGGTCAGGAAAAAAATTCAGCTTTTCAGACGTTTATGACCCTCCTGACGCTGAAAAACTTAGATATTGTGCCAGAAGGGTATGGAGAATTCTAAGCAGAGTGGCTCCAAGTCTCCATCTTTTACCTGACTACAGCAGCGCTGTTGAAGGAGCAAAACCCTATCCATTTTCTGTGAAACCCGATAAAAAGCTTTCTGTAAGGGATGTTATGTCCCTGCTGAGAGACCATTACGAGGGAACACCCTTTGATATGAGAAAAGGTATAACAGCAGGGCCATTTCATTGTCCTTACAGATGGAGACCCACCACCTGGAAAATTGATGGAAAAACCTATGGATGGGAAAGACCCATCTCCACACAGCAAACCGCTTTTTCATTTGTTTCCCAGGCTCGTTCATGGCTTCCTGACCCTGTAGGAGGAATTCTCTGGTACAGCCCGGACGATACCTATACTAATTGCTATGTCCCCTTCTACGATTCCATAACAGATGTTCCGGAAAGATACAAGAAAGGAGATATAAGAAAATTCTCATGGGATTCAGCATGGTGGATTTTCAATCTTGTTGCAAACTACGCTTATATGAGATACGACGATGCTGTTAAGGATATTCAGAAAGTGCAGAAAGCCCTGGAGGATGAATTCTTTACTCTACAGCCTGCAATAGAGAAAACAGCTCTTGAGCTTTATAAAAAGGACCCTGAACTTGCTGTAAAATTTCTAACCGAATATTCTGTTATGAAAGGAAATAAAGTTTTAGACCGCTGGGTTAAACTCTGGGAAGAACTTGTTACAAAATACAACGATGGATATGTCAAAGGTAAAAAAGGATGGCCAGAAGCTGTAGGATACCCGGAAGAATGGCTAAGAAGAGTTGTCAGAGAAAATCCTAAAAAACATTTAATAAAAGACAAAAAGAAAAAATAATCACAAGAGATAATAGGAGAGCAAATTTACACGTGTCCCTTTAAAATTTGACTTTTAGTGAAGTAATAAGTTATCATTAACTATAATTATTTTGATTGTTTTTAAAGAGGGGATTTAAAAACCTTCATAAAAACTAAATTACAAAACATAAAGGAGGAAAAAATGGTTAAAGCAAAAATTGGAGATAAGGTTAAGGTTCATTATACAGGAAAACTGGAAGATGGAACTGTTTTCGATTCTTCAAGAGAAGGAGAGCCTCTTGAGTTCACAATAGGAAGCGGAGAGATAATACCCGGATTCGAAGAACAGATCATAGGAATGGAAGAGGGAGAAAAGAAAACCTTTACCATTCCACCTGAGAAAGCCTATGGACCACACAGGGAAGAGCTTATAATAGAAGTCAGGAAAGAGGAATTTCCCCCTGATATAACCCCTGAAGTGGGACAGCATCTTCAACTACGCCAGGCCGATGGTCATGTGTTTTATGTTGTAGTTACTGATGTACAGGAAGATTCCGTAACCCTCGATGCTAACCATCCGCTGGCAGGAAAGGACCTCGTTTTTGATGTAGAACTTCTAGAGGTCTCATCCGCCTGAAATTGAATCATCACGGAATAACTCTGGCCAGAAAGGTTTTTCCCTTTCTGGCCTTTTTTATTACTTAGTTAGACAAAACAGAAATAAAATAATAAATATTGTAAAATGAATGGGAAATGGAAAGGCACAGTAAAATAGCACTCATAACTATAGCAATTGCAATAGTGATTTTTCCCCTTTACTTAACCCGCAAAGTAAAAGAAAATAAGGAAATTTCCCTTACGAATAAAAGTGAAAGACGGGAATTTTCTTATTCACTGGGAACCAAACAGGTAATCATAAAGAAAAAAGATAGACTTGTATTGATAAGAATGGGAGGGAAACTTACTGCATTCCCGGGGAAAATCTTTTACAGCGAGGGAAAAATTATAACTCGTAAAATAAAGGCTGGATTAAAGGGAAAATATATCCTCACTTTTTTTCTCTTTCAGTCGAAGACAGGAAAAAGCGCGGCCAATTTGTGTTTGGAACAGCTTAGAGGTAACAAAAGTCTCAAGAAATTTTGTGTAAACTCATTTAACAGAGTCTTAAAAAAACAGATTATTCTTACCCTTGCTGAAAATGATGAATTTGTCTTTACAATAAGAGGAAAGGGAATTGTTGCTTTTTCAAATCCCGTGTTTTCCCCATTTCAACTTAAAAGAAATTTCGTCTTTCTTATAGGAGTGGATACCCTAAGAAGTGACAGACTTAGACCCTATAATAATGAAATTAATTTTACCCCAAATATTTATCAATTCTCCAGAGATGCCGTGGTTTTCAAACATGCTTATTCCACAGCTCCATGGACCCTGCCTGCTTTTATGTCCTTAATTACAGGCCTTTATCCAAATAGACACGGTGTAAATTACGGAAATCAAACCCTCAGCCCTAACATTCCCACCATCATAGAAACTCTTCAAAGAAAATTTCTCACCTATGGGTTTACAGGAGGTGGGTTTCTTTCTCATAATTTTGGATTTAGTAGAGGTTTTAACATATATACTGAAAACAATGATAATTCCGCTCCTGAAGCTACAAAAAATCTCTTCGAACGCACAATAAAAGACCTGACACAGGAAAAACACTCATCGGTTTTTTATTTTCTCCATACTTATCAAATTCACAGTCCATATTGTCCAGAAAAAAAGTTTTTAAAGGAATTCTCGCTGGAAAATCTCAACCAAAATTGCTTTAACCTCTACAAATTTATTAATTCCGGTAAGTCTATCTGTAGAAGAATTACTGAAAATAAAAGAAGCCTTATTACAACCTTCTATGATGCAAATGTGGCTACTTTTGATTACAGATTTGGAGAATTTATATCATTTCTCAAAAGAAAAGGAATTTACAGGGATTCAACAATAATTCTTTTCTCAGATCATGGAGAGGAACTGGGAGAACATGGATGTTGGGAACATGGACATTCTCTTTATAATGAATTAATACGCATTCCGCTTATTGTAAAATTCCCAGGGAATAAATTCAGGGGGAAGTTAGTAGAAAATCCCGTTTCAATTATAGATATACTACCTACTGTCATGGAGATTTACGGAATAAAATATAAAGGTCACTTAGATGGAAAATCAATGAAAAAGGCTTTTTTTGAAAAAGGACGATACATATTATCCTTTCTTGCCCCCTATTCCCTGAAAAAAGTTCCAGGAGCAACCGCCATTATTACCCGAAAATACAAATTAATTTTCAATCAAAAAACTGAGGGAAGTTATCTAAAAGAATGGACGGAAAAACCTGCTTTTGAACTTTTCAATATTGAAAATGACCTGTCAGAAAGGAAAAACTTATTTCAAAAGAAGAATACAGTAGCCAGAAAGCTCTTTAAAATATTGGTAAGATATAAATTAACCCGCGGTAGAAGAGGCTTTCTAAAAGGAATAGAAGAACAACTTAAAACCTTAGGATATATTTAAAAATTTCAGTTTTACCCTTTTCAATTGACCGTCTGGCTATTTTATCCACCAATGAAGGTGATATCAATTTCATCCATACACCAATCTTAGCTTTCGTTCCCATCAAAAGCTTTCTTTTCCTTGCGGCAATTGCTTTAAGCATTTTTTGAACTGCTTTACCAACGTCCATGGCACGTGATTCTTTAATATGGCTCCAGCCAAGCGGTTTCCCTGTCTTCCCAAAAGCATTTTTTCTTATCTCAGTGGCAACAAATCCAGGATAAATAACTGTCACGCTCACTCCGGAACCCGCAAGTTCTATTCTTAAAGAATCGAAAAACCCTGCCATTGCATGCTTGCTCGCAGAATAGGCCGTCCTGGTAGGAACACCAGCCTTCCCGGTAAGACTTGATATAGCAACTAGCCTTCCGCGTGACTTTTTAAGATAAGGAAGAGCAAAATAGGTACAGTAAACACTTCCCAAATAATTCACCTTCATTATTCTCTCCACTAAAGAGAGGTCTTCTATTTCCCCAAAAAGTGTGTACATAGTAATGCCAGCATTGTTTATAGGAGCGTCAAATCTGCCAAATTTTTCCAGGGTTTTTCCACAAGCCACTTGCAATCTTCCTTTTTGGACACATCTGTTGTAAGATACATAACCTCTGCTCCCAAAGACCGAATCTCCTTTGAAACCTTTCTTAGCCGTTCCTCGTTCCTCAAAGCAAGAGATAGTCTTGCCCCTTGCATCGCAAGTTGAAGGGCTATCTCCTTCCCTATCCCAGAAGATGCACCTGTAATAATTACAACAT
>JAGHBF010000068.1 GCA_021161165.1 Candidatus Aminicenantota bacterium | reverse complement strand
GCTCTATAATATGTCGCCATTCTCTCATATTGGCTGAAATCACGATTTCGGAAACAACCGCGTTTGGTAATACGAACCTTGCATCTTCTTTTCTTATTTGCATCTTTCTCAATTCTGAATATGTCTTCTTAACATCCTCCATAAAAGATTCAAATAGTTTCTTTGCCTCAGGATTTGATTCTATTGAAGGAGGTATTACATAGTTAAAATTAGTTTCATCCACATACCTCTGTGATTGCTGGGTATAAGATGCCATTCTATGTCTTACAAGTTGGTGGGTAAAACTTCTTGATCCACCTTTTATTCTGAATGAAGCGCAGGCATGTTCAAGCACAGAAAGATGACCGCTTTTTATTATCATTTCTATAAACTTCTCAGCTGAATTTTCCCATCTCTTTTCAACTTTCCAGATTTTGCCTCCATAATTTACTGAATCTCCAACTTTCGATTTCCTCAATTCAGGATGCTCTTCAGTCTGAACAAGCGCTCTATCAGTTCCTGCGGAAAGTCTTAATATGGGAAAATCTGTTTGTTTATCAAAGGAAAGATATGCTGTTCTTCCAGCTTCTTCTATTACTTTCTCTGCATCCGGCGTAATTGCTATTAGCTCAACCCTCATTTTATTACCTCATCCACGAATTCATTGTTAAGTGCCAATATTAGCTTTTCCAGATAGGGAGAAACAGGAGTATCCTCGTGAATAAAAGGAACTATTTTCCTTATATATTCATAGACCCTTCTGGTTAAATCCCCTGGTTTACCATCCCTGAAATCTATTCCCTGAGCAGCTGCTATCATTTCACAGGCAAGAACAGCCTTTGTGTTTTCTGAGATTTTAAGAGCCTTACGAGCTGCAATAGGAGCCATACTAACATGGTCCTCCTGATTTGCGGAGGTTGGGATGGTATCTACCCCTGCTGGGTGGGAAAGGGTTTTATTTTCTGAGGCCAGGGATGCCGCTGTATACTGAACTATCATAAACCCGCTATTTAATCCGGGATTTTTTGCAAGAAATGCTGGAAGCCCTCTATTTAATTTTGGGTCAAGAAGCCTGAAGAGTCTTCTCTCAGATATTGTAGATATATAGGTAAGAGCCATGGAAATCAAATCGGAAGCCATAGCTACTGGCTGGGCATGAAAATTTCCACCTGAAAACACCCCCTCTTCAAAAATCAAAGGATTATCTGTTGCAGAATTCATTTCTTCCTCAAGGACCTCCCTTGCGAATTTAATAGCACTTGTCGAAGTTCCACTAACCTGCGGATAGCATCTTATAGAATACGCATCCTGAACTATGTTTGTTTTACCTATAAGTTCGGAACCTTGTATAAGGCGCTGCACATTTTCCGCTCTCTCCTTTTGAAAAACACTTTTTCTTACTTCATGAATTGAGTTGAAAAGGAAGGAGGGATTTGATAGCAATGCTTCCATAGTTAAAGCCACAGCTATATCTGAAAGAAGCAGAATTCTTTCTGCCTCATCCAGTGCAAAGGCTGCTATAGCAGCAGAGAAAGGTGTCCCGTTTATCAGGGAAAGTGCTTCTTTAGCCTCAAGGGTTATTGGTTCAAGTCCTGCCTTTTTAAAAGCTTCATCACCTCGCACTCTCTTCCATCCATTATCCCATAAAAAAACTTCTACTTCCTCGGGGAAAGAAAGAGAAAGGGCAAAAGACGCAAGAGGAGCAAGGTCACCACTTGCGCCAACTGAGCCATACTCTTTCATACATGGAGATATTCCTTTGTTTAAGTATTCCACAATAAACTCTGCCAGTTCTTTTCTTATACCAGAGTATCCGAGGGATAGTGAATTCAATCTTATAAGAACGGCCGTTCTTGCAATAGATGGAGAAACACAATCTCCTATACCTGCATGATGGCTTTTTATTAGGTTTTCCTGAAGTTTTCTTATATCTTTTTCAGGGATAAGGGTATCCGCAAGTCCACCGAAACCGGTGTTTACACCATAAATCCTGCTTTTCATGTGTGCTTCAAGAATTTGCCTGCCTTTCTCTATTTTCCGTTTCGCTTCCTCTGAAAGCTTAACCATCATATCTGGCATTTTTCCAAATCTCACTGCCTCTTTCAGTCCAAGTCTTTTACCAATAATTACTCTCTCCATTGCGTCCTCCTTAATATTTCTGCTGCCTTCTCAGGAGGTGTAATATTAACAAAGATGTTACTCCCCCATTCCAGACCTGCAAGTCTTGTAAGGTGCGGCAAAACCTGTATATACCAGTGAAAATATTCCTGGCCATCCTTCGCAAAGGGCCTCATGTGTAAAATCATGTTGAAACAGGGATTATCCAGAGCAGTTTCTATTTTTCTCAGGATGCTCCTGTAAATTTCGGCGAGAGACTTAATATCTCCTTCTTTTATTTCATAAAAATCAGATTGATGATTAATAGGAATAATCCAAACTTCGTAAGGAAATTTAGATGCATAAGGTGCAATTGCTACGAATTTCTCGTTTTTTTCAACTATTCTTTTATCTTTTTTTAATTCCTCTTTAATAATCTCGCATAAAAGACATTTTCCCCTGACAGTATAGTAGTTTCTCAGGTTTTTCATTTCTTGCACCTTATCAGGGGGAATTATAGGAAGAGCCATTAGTTGAGAGTGGGAATGAGATATGGAAGCTCCGGCCTCTTCACCGTGATTTTTGAAGATAGTAATGTATTTAATCCTTTCGTCTGTTTTTATATGCTTAATCCTTTCAAGATAAGTAAAGAATATCTTACACACTTCATCCAGAGACATTCTTGTAACAGTTTTGAAATGCTCAGGAGTTTCTATTATAACCTCATGAAACCCAAACCCCGATATTCTCTCGAAGAAAAGGGTTTTTCCTTTTATTAACTCTTCCTTTTTATCTAAAATAGGGAATTTATTGGGCACAACTCTTATCTCCCATCCAGGAGTGTTTGCAGGGCTATGCGAAGGCCTTAAAGCGAAAACTTCCGGAGGGGTTAAGTTTTCGTTCCCGGCACAAAAAGGACATGTTTCAGGTGACCCTAAATTTTGAAATTTTTTTCTCTGGGCAAAATCGTGGGGTCTTAAATTCCTTTCCGGCGCTACTATAACCCAGTTTCCTGAAACAGGGTTTTTTCTAAATTCACTCATATATAAACGTTCTCCAGATGTTCAATTTCAAATTTTTTGTTATTTTTTACCACAAAGATAAAATCAAATCTACATGGATGAAGATCAAGTCCCTTGGAAACGAGAAAGATTTCGGCAGCTCTTCTTAGCCTTCTACGCTTTTCCTGAGTTATAGATTCTGCAGGGCTTACTATTGCATTAGAATTTCTAGCTCTTACCTCTACAAAAACGATTTCCCCGTTCTTCTCAGCAACTATATCAAGCTCTCCTCCCTTAACCCTGAAGTTTTGTGCCAGAATTCTATAACCCTTCTTTTTAAGGTACTCTGCCGCTATTTCTTCTCCCTTTTTCCCAAGATTCAGGTTTTTATGATCTTCCATCTTGTGCCTTCCTTTGTATCCTCAAGGATAATTCCTTTTTTGAATAGCTCATCCCTTATAGCGTCCGCTGTTGCAAAATCTCTGTTTTTTCTGGCTTCTTCTCTTTTCTTTATTAATTCCATTATCTCATCGGGAAGTTCTTCTATTATTTTCTCAGGCAGGATAGCAAGAACCCTATCAAGGTCATAGAAAAGTAATTTTATTTGCTCAGCATCCTTCTTCTTCAACTTTTCACCTTCCATTGCTTTATTTCCCCAGTGTATCATTTCAAAAATCGCAGCAATAGCCCCTGAAATATTAAGGTCATCTAAAAGAGCTGCTGTAAAATCCTTTTTAGTCTTTTCTATCATATTCCTGGCCTCTTCAGTTTGACCATCAGAGAAATTTCTTGTCTCCAGCTCGAAAAGAAAATCGGTAATTCTTTTAAGAGAAGCTGTTGCCTGATAGAGTGCATCAAAGGTAAAGTTTAAAACTTTTCTGTAATGAGTAGTAAGCAAAAGATATCTTATAGCCCTCGGGGAAAAACCCATGGAAAGCAGATCTCTGAGTGTGTAGAAATTTCCTTTTGATTTACTCATTTTCTCGCCATTTACAATAAGATGCTGAACATGAAACCAGTAACGCACAAATTGTTTCCCTGTATATGCCTCTGACTGGGCTATTTCGTTTTCATGGTGAGGGAAAATATTGTCCACACCTCGTGCGTGAATGTCAATGGTGGGTCCTAAATATTTCATACTCATAGCTGAACATTCAATATGCCAGCCCGGACGACCTTCGCCAAAAGGTGCCGGCCAAGAAGGTTCACCCGGCTTTTTCGCCTTCCATAGAGCAAAATCTCTCACGTCCTCCTTCTCGTATTCATCGGCATCGATTCTTATTCCGGCCTTTAATTCTTCCTTTTTTATTTTTGATAGCTTCCCGTATTCAGGAAAGGAAGAAATTCTAAAATAAATGGACCCTTCCTTTTCATAAGCGTAACCTTTTTCCAGCAGTCCCTGAATGATCTTTATCATATCCTCCACATGCTCTGTTGCTTTTGGATAATAATCGGCTTTATCCAGTCTGAGAGTTTCTATGTCCTCGAAAAATGCCTTCTCATATTTGGCCGTAAATCCTTTAAGGCTAATCCCTTCTGCTCTGGCCCCAGCTATGGTCTTATCGTCTACATCAGTAATGTTCATCACGTGAATTACCCTGTAACCCAGGAATTTCAAAAACCTTTTAAGAAGGTCCTCCGCCACATAACTTCTGAAATTTCCTATATGAGCATAATCGTAAACAGTCGGTCCACAGGTATAAAGTTTTACAACCCCTTCTTCCAGAGGCTTAAATTCCTCAATCCTGCCTGAAAGGGTATTGTATATCATAAATTTTTCACTCATGAGGTTATATTACAACAAATAGCAACCCTGCTCAAAGCCCACCAGCGTAATTGTATTTTTTGAGGCAAAGAATTAAAATTTACTGTAAGGAGGGAAAAAATGAGAAAAGCTATTGCATTCATAATTGTTTCATTGGCAGTTTTTGCAGGGGTTTCCCACCCTTTCGGAATTTACTGGAAAAACGGAGTAAAGGCTGTTCTGGATATTGAAACTTCCTCTATAACGGTCAACGGCAAAAAACTGGACACAGGGCTGGTAATACCAACGGATATAACCTATGATGGAAAATATCTGTGGACGTGCTCAAGGATGGAATCAAAAGCAGTTGCAATAAACATGAAAGGTGAATATGCAAGGGTCCTTGATACTCCCTCAGCACTGGTGGGAATAGCATGGGATCCCGACAGGAAATCACTGTGGGTTGCTTCCTCAAGAAAAATTTACAGAATATCCCCTGAGGACGGAACAGATTATTTCTCCTTCCAGGCTCCCTCAAGTACTATTTCCGCACTTGACTATGCAGACGGATATCTCTGGGCAGTTGATTCTAAACTCAAATACATATATCAATTCGACCCGGATACCGGATGGATGTTGAATTACTTCCCGTACAAAGGGGAAAAGCCCACAGGTATAAGCTATGAAAATGGTATAGCTAAAATCACGGATTTTGATCTGGGTAGAGTGGTCGAAGTTAATATAAATGAATTCTTTAAGAAAAAGTTCCTGAGGGGAGAAGGAAAGAAGTGGAGGATAAAAATCAAACAGGGAATTATTGCAGGAGGAAAAGAAGTAAAAAAAGCTGTATTTCATTTTGCCATTCCCAAGGATAGAAGCTTTCAGAAAATACTGAAAATTGCTCCCGATTTTAAAGGGTCTTACCGAACAGAAGACGAACAGAAAATTCTCGATTGCGTGATAAAAAATATAAAACCCGGGCAGAGGAAAGAATGTTCCGTGACTATAGAGGCTGAAATTTATCCTGTCCACTATTTCCTCAATCCAGAAGGAATAAAGGGCGAAATTCCAGAAAATGTAAAGAAATTTTACCTGAGAGACGGGGAAAAATATGATATATATAATCCTTATATACAAGCTACTGTTAAGAAAATCCTTAACGGTGAAGAAAATTATTATGGAAAAGTAAGAAAGATTTATCATTTTGTCATGGAAACACTCCATTATGAGCTTGCTGGTGGATGGAATCCGGCACCTGTAGTTCTGAAAAGGGGATCCGGCTCATGTTCTGAATATACATTCAGTTTTGTTTCTTTACTCCGGGCAGCAGGAATTCCCGCAAGATATGTAGGTTCTGTCGTGGAAAGGGGCACAGGATACGATTGGGTATTTCATAGATGGAGTGAAGTTTACTTCCCGGGCTATGGCTGGGTACCCATGGATCCACAGCACGGGGACAGCACAAATCCTCTCGTCCAGGCCAGCGGAATTGGAACACTTCCCGCAAAATTTCTCGTAACCACAGAAGCAGCAGGTCCTCTACCAAGTCTCGGATGGACATACAACTTCTCAAGAGAAATCGTCTCTGACTCACCTGATTACAGGGTTATAGAAATAGCCACCTGGGAAAAAATAAAGTAAAAAACAAAAAATCCGTGGGGATGGCATCCGCTGCCGTCCCCCATTTTTATTTTGGAATAAGGACCTGATGGAAAGCTATTTTTGCTCTTCTTATGGTTCCACGGGTGGAAATTTTACTTTCGGCTGTTATTGATGTTTCAAGAATCATAACTTTAGTTCCTTCATATGAAAACATTGCCAGGCCAGGGATGTTTTCTGATATTGAATTAGTGGGAGAAACAAAAAACTCCCCAGTATATATTCTTATCCCCTGAATTTTTACATCGAAAAAAGAAGGTTGAGGGAAATTTTTCCTTGCATTTGACATCCCTACATCGAGGGACGAAATAATTCTTTGATAATCTTCAAGAAATTTTCCCTGAGCCCTGGATTCAATAGCCCAAGAAAAGGCAACAACAAGAATTATTGCAAGCCCTGCGAGAAAAATAAGGACAATAAGAGAGATTATCCCCTCTATTTTTCTTTCCATGTAGCAACCTCCAGATTTTCAGGTAAAAATTTTATTGAGATAAAATCCGCAAGAGAACTGTCTTCAACATTATCTCCATTTGATTTCTTCATAATAACCTGAAATTCGCCCGGTCCAAGGTCTGTTCTGAATATTTCCTTTTCCACTCCTTCTTCCATGAATAATCTTCCGCTTTCTTCTCTTAAAATCACAAATGCCGGGACACCTCCGTAACCCAGGTGGTAAAAAAGAAATGGTTCACATTCCCCGAATACCTTTTTACTTTTCCCATTTTGTATACTGTAAATGACAAGGTCATCGTCCTTGCACTTTCCCAAGTAAAATCCTTCCTTTGCATCTTTAAGTGAGTCAAGAGAAGGCTCATATGGAGAAACAACTGGAATTATAAGTTCTCCACTTCCCGTATATAACCTTTTCAGTCCAAAAAGATTATTTGCCTCTCCCGCCATAAGATAATCATAAAAAGCTGATATTTTCCATACCTTGTCAATGCGAAGTTGTTCCCTGTTTATCGTCTGCATATAGTTCTTAACCCACCGAAAAGAAGATAGAAGAACTGCCATAATAATTGAAAGAGCAAACAGATAAACAAGCACTTCCAGAATGGTAAAACCTGTTATTTTACTGGAAACTCTGTACATTTTATCCCACCAAGATGAACTATTATCACCTTTACTGAAAAACCTGAGTATTTTTTATCTACAATCTGCAAAACATAATTGCCCTCTTTAATTTTTTCAGTAATGGAGAAACCTGCTTTAATTAGAGAAGAGTATTTCTGAGCTATCATTGCTCCCTTAGAGGCACAGTAAGAACGATGTACACTGTTAAGGGAAGAGGAAAAACCTAAAAATACAGAGATAAGAATCATAGAAGAAACTGCAATGGCGACAACGACCTCAAGCAACGAGAATCCTTCACATCTCATGGTTAACCTCTATATTTACCCCTCTTCTTCCAACTTTTACGAGAAACTGCTCAATCTTAATTGTTACCGGATTTTCAATTACTCCTTCCGAACATCTTAAGACCCCTTCCGAAACCTTTGAATCAAGTTCAGTCTTTCTTAAAAAACCGCCACTACAGTTTAATTCAACATTTTTTCCCACAATTATTACCCGACACCACTCATTCCCCAACGAAAATACTGCACATGACCTTACAAAAGAAGCTACCTTATAAGCATCCTTTCTCGAAGAAGAATAAACTCTTTTTAAAGGGTAAAGCGTTGCCACAATAAATACTATAAAAAGGGCCAAAACGATCTCATATAATCTCAACTTTCCTCCTTAAAAAATTCACCAGTTCTCATCCTGAGTTCTTTTTTATACTCCCGCTCAGAAATGTGTCCGTTCTTAAAGAGGAGATTGAGTGTCGATGCATAGGGAATATAGGATGCTGAGGGACTTCTGGATAGTATCATCTTGTATCTTCCTTCCATAATAAAATTTTTTACTTTGCTGGTATTTAAAATTAGCTCAAATGCAAGTGCAGGTTTTCTCAAGCTACCCTCCTCCCCTATCAAATTTTGAAAAATAACAGCTCTGAGATGTTCAGCAATAAAATCTCTAATTATTTCTCTCTTATTAACCTGTGACAATACTTCCATTTTGTGGAATAAAGAAATAGAACTTGAAGCGCAAATGGTCGCAAAAACCAGCTTACCTTCGGATGCCAGTTGAAGAGCCAGAAGGAGTTTTTCCTCCCTGTCTATATCTGAAATATATACTACAGATGAAAAAACTCTATTTCCAATGGGGAACCATTCTTTAAAATCCTTACCGTATACCTTATGAATTATCATAGTTTTAGGGGAATAAAGAGAAAATTCCATTGCATCATCCAGAACAAGTCCAAGGACATTTTTCCTGGAAACTGCTTCCATAAAAAAAGACACTGCTGTGGTAGACCTTCCACCTAATGATGGACTGGCAATTATTACAAGCCCCGTGTCTAAATCCAGAATTTTCTCAACCACCATCCGGGGAAACCCCAGACCTCTTGGGGCAAAAAGAACTTCATCTTTTAGCTTCAATCTTGCCATTACATTTTTACCGCCGTTTATCAATTCAATTGAAACAAAAACCCTTTTACCTTCCAGAGTAAAAGTAAATTTAATATTGCTAATATTATTATTAATTTGAAAATTAGTGCCTTCTTTCTCGTATAAATCTATTAACTCTGCCATTATTTCTTTCTGGTCATCCTCTATAGAACCAATAGTAGAGTTCTCGTCGAAAAAGTTAACTTTTTGAAGTATTCTCCCCTTTAAAGCGAAGAATCCAGAACCTATCGAAAAAATCACCTCGCTTCGCCCCAGGAGTTCCATTCCTTCAATAATTTGTTTCAAATGGCTGTGGTCTTTAAAAACAGGGGAAGTGGGAAAAACTTCGTAAAAGCTATTCATAAAGAACCTCTATATTCTCTTTTATGTAAATTTCCAGCCAGTTTTGCAGCTCTTCTGGATTCTTAAAATGGGATATTAAAAATTCAAAACTTTCAGCATCTTCTTCTCTATAGAAGAGAGAAACCGCATTAGCGGAAGGGTTTTTATCGTATCTCAATACAAAAAGCAAGGCTTCTATTTTTATTCCGTATTTTTTGAGCTGCTTTGTGTAAGCCTTATAAATAGCATGTTTAAATTCTCTGGGTGTAGGTTTGTTGCTGCAGGCTTGAAATAAAAAAATCGAGAGAAATATGGGGATTAAAAACCCTGCTACTGAAACACGTCCTTTAAAGCCGGCATTGATTTTACAATCCATTCGCGAGACTCCTGGGGAACCTTCTCAAGAAGATCCGGATACTCTTTGGCGAGCCAGAGTATTACATTTTCCGCATTCCCCTTTATAGAAGAATAGGTCTTCATAACTCTGGTTTTCTGTTGTTTCAGTGCCGTGGAATTTGATTTGAGTCTGTCTTGAAGTCTTTTTTCATCCTTCCCATATTTTTTAATTATTTCCTGCTCCTTTTTCCCGAAAGAATCTTCAAGCTCCTTGATTTTTCTATTCTTCCAGCTCTCAATGGTCTCCACGAAAAAGGGCAATCTTTCCACTATGTTTTCTGAAGTTAACCTATAGGCTCTTTTAGTCTCATCCTCGGTCATGGAGCCAAAATTTTCAGGGTCATTGTACTTCAGGAAATTAAAGAGCTGAGGCGGAGTATAACCGAAAAGAAGACAAACATCTGAAATTCTGAAGGTTATTTTCTTAAAAGTCTGATCAGCAAACAAAGAATAAGGTTCTGAATTTTTAAAAGCATTGGGAGTTGTATACCCTGTAAGAGCAGGAAGATAGGAAATGGGGATCCTTTGAAAAATACCCGATTTAGGGACGCTTGTTTTTTTTCTCCTCTTAGGCATTGTTAACTCCACAATTTTTATTTTTGTTGATAATCTTTAGTTTACTCACATTCTTATAAAAAATCAAATTTTTCTTTTACTTCTCGAAAAATTATACCATTTCAAAGTAAAAAATTTTGTCGCTTTTTCCAAGATAAGTGCATTTAACATCTTATTAATTCTTCTGAAGGATAAAAATAAACTTCTTTCTTGAAAAAAGAATCCTGTGATCGATAATTTTACCATCAGATGAGAGTGTAATTTCTGTAGTACCATTTCTTAAAATTAACCTTTTTACTCTTTTCCCAAAAGGGAAATTTTCCCTTCCTATCCTATTTTGTGTTTCAACTGTTAAGTCCTGAATAAAAAAATTTGTTGGGCTTTTGGCCCTTACCTTTTTAAGATGCCATAAAAAACCAAACCCTATTAGAAACAGGAAACTTGTTAAGACTATAACATAAAGGACAACTTTTGTTTTTTTCTTTTTTCTTATCTTTAAAGTCTTAACTTCTTTTCTTAATTTGCCTGCGGGCGATGAAAGGACTGCTTTAAGATTATAATTACTTCCTTTATCCCATTTTTGAACAGGATTTTTCAAAGATCCAGAAAACCCTTTGTCAGGATCAAACCCATGATTTAAAAGGAAGGCACCAATTTTATCCACTATTTCATGCGCATAATCTCTATTATGAGGGAATGGCGACAAATTAATTCTAAAAAACTCTTCAAGAAATTTAAGAACATCTGAAGGAATTCCAGGCCTGAATTTATTAATGGGTATAACACCATGATTTTTGACCCTTTCATAGTAACCCTCTTCACTTCCGAACGGAAATTCTAGGGTAAGACAATAATACATGAGAGTAGCCAAAGAAAAGGAATCAGACCTTTCATCTACCATGGAAGCATTCTCTAACAATTCAGGAGCTGCAAAAAAATAGGTTCCCTTTACCTGGAATATACCTGAAAGAGACTGACTACCTTGTGTTTTCATATTCTTTGCCAGACCGAGGTCTATCAATTTTACTCCTCTTAATTTCCCTCCGCCATCGTTCATAAGGATTATATTTGCAGGAGAAATATCTCTATGAACGAAACCCCTATGATGTATAGCCTTCAATCCATTTGCTATTTCTCTTATTAAATAAAACACCTCATGCCAGGAAAGTTGTTTTCCCTCATTCACAGACAACTCATCCAGAAAATCAAGTAGAGAAATTCCTTCCAAAAATTCTGTAATCAATACGACAAATTCGTCTGTCATAAATGCGTCTTTAAGATTTTCTATATTTGGGTGATTTAGTTGCTGAAGAATTTCAGCTTCTGCCAGAAAAGCCTTTCTGATCTTTTCAGTAATAAGAAATTCTGGATTTATTATCTTAACAGCGACTTTTTCAACTTTTTTATTCTTTGAAATTTCTCCTAAACACACTCTTTTGGTGGCTCCTTTCCCCACCTCTTCAATTATTTTTATTCCTCTTGAACAAAGTAGCTCTTCAAGAGTCATAGTAAAGTCTTCACTAACCATTTCTACAGTTTTTCATTCCCAGTCAAAAATTTTATTTCAAGATCTAAAATTACAAATTTTCCTGTAAGAAAAGGTTCCCCCTCGCGTATGTAAAATTCATTCTCTTCATCCCCGCTGGATACTGTCAAGCTCAATCTAAAATAATTGTCCAGGTCCAGAAAGGTTATACGAGCTGTTTCAGAAAGCACTTCCAGAAATTCTCCCAAATCTCTAAATTTTCCTTCTTCCACAATAGTCTTCCCCTTTATATCCGTAGAAAGGGACATTTTCCTAACCATTAACATTACAACCTTCCATGGAAAAGAACTCAAAATATTGCTGAGTAGAAATTTTCTTCTCTTTATAAAGATTCTGGATTTCCTCTTTTATGTCAGGAAATTTTCTTTCTTTTACTAAATCTCTCCATGCTTTAAATCCTTTTGAATAGATCTCGCTTTTAAACTTTTCGTCCAGCTCAAGGGCAGAAAATAAAACCCTGTCTCTTGCATATTTTTTCACCTTTGTAGGACTTCTGGGTTCTTCCAGAAAAATATTTTCACCTTTCTCCACTTCATAAAGTCCACCAGCAGGATATTCTCTTATTCTTACCTGTTCGAGAAAAAGCAAGGAAGCGCCTATCAAAGACATGGGGTCTACTCCCAAGGAAGCAAACCTAAGGGGAATTTCCTCTAAGGAAAAGGAATGAATTGTTGTAAAAACGAGATGTCCTGTAACCGCTGCTTGAGTCACAAGCCTGGCAGAATCTTCATCTCTTACTTCCCCGACAAAAATTATGTCAGGGTCATGTCTCAGAGCCTCTCTTAATCCTTTCGAAAAAGTGTATCCTGCATTTTCATTTATTTCAGACTGCACTACTCCAGGTAGCAAAACCTCCACAGGGTCTTCAAGAGTTATTATCCTTTTAGATCCTTTAGTGCTTTCCTTAATAAAGTTCAAACAGGAAAGTATCGTGGTTGATTTTCCAGAGCCAGTAGCTCCTGAGACAACTATTATGCCGGACCTCTTTCTTATCGCATTTTTTAGACTATTTTTAACAGGGGAAGGTATTCTCAGAGAATCAAGGTTTATTATGCTGAAGTCCTTATGTATACGAATTACATAACTATGCTTTACGCTATCGCTAAAAGCCTCTCCCAGGACCGGCATTGAAGAAAATCTATACCGAACTTTTTTACCTTCCGAGGTGACAAAGGTTTTCGCTGCACTTGAAGCAGCGTAAGGTTTGTCATCTATGTTCATGCTTGAAAGGAAATAAGCTCTAAGTTTTGCATAATCTGACTCATACAATCTAAACTTCGGAATAAGAGCCATGCTCATTCTAAAGTCCACTATTGCTCCAGAATTTCCCTCCAGGGGAAGAATATGGATATCCGTAGCTTTATCTTTTAGAGCTTCTTCCATGATTCTTCCAAATAACTCCTCTCCTTTTATTGCCAATCCTTTCTCTCTTTTTACCTTTACAGCATTCCTGTATTTGAAATCGCCATCACTCACTCTGGAAATAGGAAAATATGTGTAAGAAGAAATAACCTCCTGCACAAAGAATTCAGGTGCAAGGAAGCCAATAGTTTCCTTTACTTCGCTTTTCTCAAGCATAGAAATTGTGTAATCAACAGAAAAAGGATTAGGGCCTGCAACAAAAAGCACCTCCTTTGAATTTATCCTTTTAAAACCGATAATTACCCGGTGTTTTTCCATTATAGAACGGAATCTTTCCTCCACCCTGTGATTTTTGACAAGCTCCAATCCCTCGGATGGAAAAGGAGGAAATTTGCTCCCATATTTTCTGGCTACCATATAAAAATACAAATACGATGCCTCATCCTTAGAAACAATTCCTTCATATACCATGCGTTTTAAATTCTCATTTAGACCTTCTGAAAAAGAAGATGGAGTGAAATTCCTGCCGAACAAACGGCTCAACAATTTCGAAATCTCAAAGATGGAGAAGTTTTTATCAATATTCTCTAAAATGGTTCTGGATGTATCTTTATCTCTTTTC
>JAGHBF010000172.1 GCA_021161165.1 Candidatus Aminicenantota bacterium | reverse complement strand
GGTTCTTGTTCCTTTTATTGCGCTTACTGCAATCGATGGTCTTATTTTAAGTGATAAAAAGCTTGTAAGAACTTCATTAGAGGCTGGAGAAAGTTTTATTATAGCAGGCACTATTGCAAATGCAATAAAGACTATAACAATGAGGAAAAGACCTTCTGTTAGTGAATCTCCTTTTTCCTTTTCTTGGGGAAATAGAAGTTTTCCTTCAGGCCATGTTACTGTTGCCTCTGCGGTATCAACGATTTTCGCCCGGGAATACAATTGCAAGACATTTTATTTAATCCCAGTTCTCACCTCCTTCGCAAGGATAAGAAAAAATGCTCACTGGCTTTCTGATACTATAGCCGGCTTTACTCTGGGTTATGTGGTGGGCTCTTATGTTGTAAGAAAAAAGGGCTTTTTTGCCATATATCCAACAATGGATGGTTTTGTTATAACTATTGGAATAGGAGGGAAAAATGCTTCCAGCTTTTGAATGGAAAGGAGAGTATCTTTTACTTCTTGATCAGCGCCTTCTCCCGTGGGAGGAAAAATACCTTGAGCTGAAAACTCTTGAGGAAGTTGCGATATCAATAGAAAAGATGATGGTAAGGGGAGCACCAGCTATAGGATGTGTTGCTGCATATGGTGTTGTTCTTGCAATGAAGGAAGGGAAGGGCCTTGAGGAAGCTATAGCAAGACTTTCCAGAACAAGGCCAACTGCCGTAAATCTTTTCTGGGCCCTGGAAAGAATGAGACGAGCTGCAGTGAATATAGAGGAGGCAGAAAAGGAAGCCATAAACATAGAGAGGGAAGATTATCAAGCAAACGTAAAAATGGGAGAGCTTGGTTCTGAACTGATACCTGAAGCGGTAAATGTCCTTACTCATTGCAATGCAGGCGCCATTGCAACCTCAGGATATGGAACCGCAGTTGGTGTTATAAGGAAAGCCTGGGAAAAGGGGAGGGTAAAAAGAGTCTATGTGGATGAGACAAGACCATATCTTCAGGGAGCCCGACTTACCACTTGGGAGTTTTTAAAGCTGGGGATCCCCACCACTCTTATAACTGATAATATGGCAGGATTCTTTATATCGAAGGGAGAAATTGGAGCAATCGTAGTTGGAGCAGACAGAATTGCTGCAAACGGAGATGTAGCTAATAAAATAGGGACTTTTACCCTTTCCGTCCTTGCAAAGGAATATGATATTCCATTTTTTGTGGCAGCTCCAACTTCTACTCTTGACCTTTCAATTTCTTCAGGGGCTGAGATTCCCATAGAAGAGAGAAGCAAGGATGAAGTTTTATATATAAATGGAAGGAATATAGCCCCTCTCAATGTGGATGTGCGCCATCCAGCCTTTGATGTTTCTCCTGCGGAAAATATAACTGCGATAATTACTGAAAAAGGGATAGCCTACCCTCCCTATGGGGAAAGTTTGAGAAAAATTATGGAGGGACGATGATAATTGCTATTGATGTTGGGAATACCAATGTTGTAATAGGTGGCTTTGAAAAGGAAGAATTGAAATGGAAATGGAGGATATCATCCCATCAGGAAAGAACCCCTGATGAATGGTGGTTCTTTTTAAAAGAGATAATTCTTAATCCCCCTGAAGGGGTGATAATTTCATCTGTGGTGCCGAATATTTCAAAAAGCCTCAAAAAATGTTTTGAGAATCACTATGGAGTTTCCCCTTTATTTCTCGCACCAGGTATAAAAACAGGCCTTCCTATTTTGTACGACCCACCTACAGCCGTCGGTGCAGACAGAATAGCCAATGCTGTAGGCGGAATAAAAAAATATGGAGCTCCACTTATAATCGTTGATTTTGGAACAGCTATTACCTTTGATGTTATATCAGAGAAAAAGGAGTATCTGGGAGGCCTGATTTTCCCGGGAATATCTACTGCCTCGGAGGCTCTTTTTAAAAGCGCAGCAAAGCTCCCCAAGGTTGAGCTTTCTTCGCCAGAGGGGGAAGTAATTGGTAGAAACACGATTTCAAGTATAAGAAACGGGATTTTTTATGGCTTCAAGGCAATGGTGGATGGAACAATACGGGAGTTGAAAAAGAGTATAAAAAACCCGCGTGTAATAGCTACAGGGGGAGAAGGTGAGGAGATTTCCTCAGCTTCTCAGGAGATAGAAGCTTACGATGGCGATCTAACACTTATTGGTCTGAAAAATATATATGAACTCAATAAATAAAGAAAAATTTTTTCAGCAAATAGAGTCGACATGGAGAAGGTGGAGCCGTTTCCTATTTCTTTCTCCCAAAGATATGGTGCTTCTGGAGGAATTGTGGGAGGAGAAAATACCTCTGGATGTCATTATAAAAAGTGTGGAAGAAGGATTTACTTCGGTTTTCAGACGAAGAAGAAAAAGAATGATAACCCTGTCCAGCCTAAAAAAAAGAATTTACAGAGAAAACGAAAGAGCAATTGAAAGGAAGGCAGAAACTGGAGTGAGATGGGAAAAATCCATAAAGGTGGAAGGCGAAATAGGTAAGCTTCTAAAGGAAGGTCTTGCTGTGCTTGAAGCAGGAAATTCTGAAAGGGCTCTTGAAATCGAAGACAAAATAACCGAAAAATTGTGGACAGAAGCTTCAGAAGAGGAACGGGAAGAAGAACTTTTGTGGGCAATGGAAAGAGTAAGAACATTAAAACTGCCTGATGAAGCAAAAAGGGAAATAGCGTTAAAGGGCGCTAAACGCCGCCTGAGAGAAAAAAAGAAAATTCCCTTTATTTTCTGAGTTCTTGCAGTTTTTTCTGGAGGAAGTCATCATCAGCTGGAGGATAGGAACGGTAGAAGCTTTCGAGTTCGTCTATTCTCTGTTCCGCTTCATTTGTTTTTCCTTCTTTTTTCAGGAGCCTTATCCTTGCCTCAAGCAAATGGGGATGAGTTGGGTTATAGCTAAACCCGTCTTCCAGTGTTTTTTCTGCCTGTCTCAAAAGCCCTAGCTTTATTTCTGCCAAACTCTTTTGTGCGGTAAAAAAGGCTCTCTCAAAGGGAGTGGTCCAGTATCCAAGTTTTTCCTTTATTTCCATGAGTTTATCGTAATATTTTAGTCCCTTTTTATCTCCCCTGTGAAGCAGACATTCTCCCATAGCATGAAGAAAGTATTTGTAAATCGGGAAGTAGTTTTCCTTGTCTATCTTGTTTTTTTCCACAATTTTTTTCATCCACTCGGCCTCTTTGCATGCCTTTTCTATTTCTCCTCTTTTCAGGTAAATCATGAAAGCAACCCAGTGAAGTTCTGGGATTATCTTGTGAGGATCCTTTGGGTTATAGAGCTTCTTTGCCATTTCAATATCTCTCACCGCGCCCTTAAGCCCAAGCGTTCCCCTGAAATATGCCCTTTGAATGTAAGTTCTTGCCAGATTTTTTCTTGTTTTCTCCATTCCCATGTAAGTTCTGTTATAAGCAAAGGCCTGTTTTATTGCTCCTTTTAAAAACAAAATGTCTGCTATACTACCATAAACCCAGTCAAGAGAAGGGTCTCTGGCAAGAGCGGTTTCTTTATTTGTGAGTGCTTCCAGGTAGTTTCCTGAATAGAAATAACCGTCTCCAAGGGAATCAAAGGCATTTGCAACATCAGTTATGCGTTTGTATTTCTCAAAATACTGAATTCCATCCAGATGGCGTCCAATATAAAGGAAACTGTATCCTGCATGGTTTAGGGCTGGAGGAAAGTCAGGCTTTATTTCAAGAGATTTACTGTAATAATCAAGAGCTTTTCTGGGACAGGCCCTGTGAAAATAAGCCTCTGCCAGGTTGTAGTATGAGTATTTGTCTCCTGGAAGTCTCTCTGCTATTTTTTTTAGATATTTCACCTTTGCTTTGAAGTCCATGTCAAGCTCAGCTTTAAGGGCAAGGATCCTGTAGAGGTCCAGATCCTGTAAGTTTCCTCTTTTAATAAGAGCTGCGTTGATTTCCTTTCTTGCTCCTTCTATATCATCAAGAAACAGGAGAACTTCAGCATTTAAATAATGAGCAAGGGAGAATTTGGGATCGAGCTTTAGGGCAAGGCTTAAATTCTTCTTTGCCTCTGAAATTGAAAGTTTTTCCCAGGCGAGAGATGCCTTTAGAAAATAGGAAAAAGCAGAGAAGTTATCAGTGAGCATTTCTCTTAAAGGAGTTTTTTTTGTAAACTGAATGTTCATACGCCTTGCTATTTTTTCAGTAAGTGAGTCTATCTGGAAAGAGAGAAGAGATTTTTCCCCTTCACCAGAGGTTGTTATGGGGATATTCCTGTTTTTGAAGGAAAGGGAAGCCTCAGTAGTGAACATTTTTCCATACTTTTTTATATTTCCTGAAATTACCCCAATAATGTTATATTTTGAAAAAAGCTCCTTTTCGCTGTATTTTCTTCTTAGGTCACCGTAAGTTTCCTCATCTATTACACTTACTTTTTGTAGCAGGAGAAGTTTCTTTTTTAACAGGTATGAAATTGCTTTTGCTGTCTCCTCATTAATGCCCTTTTGAACAGTAAAATCTCTTACAACGATGTTTTTTAATGAATTGCTGTGTTCCTTCATTTTAAAGAAAACAAAGGTAAGTGTAAGAATCAGAATAAGTGCTGCTAAAAAGGGTGATATTCTTTTTAGTTTAAGGGAAGAGGTCTTCCCGGATATTTGAGTGGTAGGAGAAATGGCCTGAGGGGAGGTGCCTTCTACCTTACTTAAAGCATCCAGAAGCTCTTTTCCGTTTCGGAATCTTCTGAGAGGGTCTTTTTCCAGACATTTTTTTATAACTATGTCCACTTCACTGGGTATTAATTCGATAATTGTGGAAGGTGGATCAGGATTTTCATGAAGAATTTTGAAAAAGGTAGAGCCTGTATCTTCGCCCCTAAAGGGATTTTTTCCAGTGACCATTTCGTAAAGGACTACCCCCAGGGAAAATATATCCGTAGCAGGAGTGAGCTTTTCTCCTCGACATTGCTCGGGTGACATGTAAGCCAGTGTTCCCACTACAGTATCTGCTGAAGTGAGTGATTCGTCCTTTTCATAAAATTTCGCAAGGCCAAAATCCAGTATTTTTACAGTTCCATCATCGGTGATCATAATATTTGCAGGTTTTATATCCCTATGAATTATTCCCTGGCTGTGTGCGAACGCAAGAGCTGAGGCCATTTGTCTTGCATAGTTAATGAATACCGGAAACGGCAGGTTTTTCTGTTCTCTTAAAATTTCTCGTAGATTTTTCCCCCTGATAAATTGCATAACAATAAAATTAATGTCATCGCTTTCGAAAATTTCGTGAATTATACATATATTTGGATGCTCTAATTTTGAGGCTGCCTGAGCTTCTCTCAGGAATCTTTTCCTGGCCACTTCATCGTTTCTAAGCTCCAGGGGAAGGATTTTGATGGCAACGGTTCTCTCAAGCTTCAGGTCAAGCGCCTGGTATATTACTCCCATTCCTCCTTTTCCAATGAATCTTTCTATTTTAAACCTTCCATTTATAATTTCACCAGGCTGGAGATTTTCTATATTGCGAAGAGGGAAGCCACATTTTTTGCATGTAAACCTATTGTCTGGGTTTTCACGTCCGCAGAGTGAGCACTTTATCATTTTTCCTTTTTAACCTTTATCTTTGGTTTTCCCTGCGAAAAATCTATCTTCAATTTTAATTCCCTGGTCTGCTTATGCTTAGGTTCTAATTGTTTTCTCATTTTTTCTATAAATTTTTCCCTCGGCATAAAGTGTATGCCTCTTAATTGGGATTCCTTCTGGGCTCTTTCGTAAAGTTTCTCCAGAGCTTTTTCAAGAGGTTCTTCCTGCTTTACAGAAACCCATTCTTCTAAAGCAGTTTTTTCTTTTTTAATGGAAGGTCCCATAATAAGTTTCCCGGAGAGGTCCCTCACCAATGTCCCTTCTTCTATCTGCCTTAACATTCTATCCCACATTGTGTTGTATGTATTAAATTTTATTGCCAGTTGTTTTGCCCTGTACAGTATATGGTAGGGATAACCCTTTTTGTCCACTATGCTGAAGATTATTCTTTTTAATTTATCTCGTTCCCGCAAAGGAGGTCTTTTCTCCAAGCCAGCAAAAAATCTTTCAAATTTTTTCTTCAGGTCATCAATTTTTTGCTCTAAAATTGGGAGTAACTTTGGAAGTTCTTTAGGTAATTCTTCAGCCATTTTTAGCTAAAAAGGTAAAACCATAAAAGTGGAAGCCAGAGGTCTCTTCCATACGGAATTCTTTTGCCTTCTACAAGAACTTCAAGTTCCTTTAAATTTTGAGCGACCTCAAAAAACTCCTTCAACTCCCATACCTGCTCTCTGGAAAACCTGACCTCATGTTTTTTCCATTTCCCATCCCCTGATTCTCTGTAAGAGGGGAACCTTTTTGCCAGTTCCACAGTTTTTTCATAATATTCGTTATCCTCTGGCCTGAACCTTAAAACCACGAAAAACTCCCTTTTTTCGAAAGGGAAGAATATATGTCTAAGTCTTTCTTCTAATTCTTCTCTTTTTATCTTTTTCTCTAAAATAACATGATCATACTTTTCTCTTTTCTTCATAATTTAATTTTAACCTCTGTCTCTGGCTTAAGCAAACCTATAAAGGAAATCATTCTTCCTTTTTCGCCTCTTCTATGGGAATAAAATAACTCGGGGGTGCATTTTGTACATAGAGGAAGGACAGAAATTTTTTTGATGTTCACCCCTGAAGAAGTCAGGTGCTCAATTGCAGTTGAAGGAAGATCAAGATTTTCTCCCCTTTTTACAAAAGGGAGTCCATTTCCCTTGAAACATTCAAAGACTTCCTTTCCAACGCTGTAGCAACATGGTCCAATGGAAGGTCCCAGAGCAACTCTTAGATTTTTTTTATTAAAGCCAAGATTTTTTATTTTAGCGATTCCCTTAAAGATTATGCCCTTGCATAAACCTTTCCATCCCGCATGGAGGGCTGCCACTATTCTTTCTTCATCATCTTTAATTAAAACGGGAAGGCAGTCAGCTGTTTTTATAACGAGAATAGTTCCTGGGTCTCTGGAAATGACGCCATCCCCTTCCCCAGCCGAGTTTAGAAGGACCTTTGAAGAATGTATCTGAGTGAGGGTGATTATATTCAGAGAGGGTAGAGAATCCCTCAGCTCAGGCAATGAAAAAAATCTGGTTCCAAATCCGTGAATTACACTTTTAGATGCAAAAGTGGAAATCTTTAAGATTTTAGGAGGCTCTGACAATGATTACCTCCTCCTCTAAAATTATCCCGAAATGCTCCTTTACCTTCCTTTTTAAAATTTCAGCAAGGGTTAAGACATCTCTGGCTGTGGCTCCCCCATCGTTTATTATAAAGTTTGCATGACCCTCAAATACCTTTGCGCCTCCGACTCTCAACCCCTTTGCACCCACGCTTTCCAGAAGCGCTCCAGCCGGGATTTTTTCTCCTGAGGGTAGGACCACGTTTTTAAAGAAACTTCCTGCACATGGGACATTATGAGGAGGATGTTTCTTTGCTCTTCTGGACAATATATTTTCCATTATTTTTTTTTCTTTTCCTGTCCCTCTCCGTAGTTTAAGCCAGGCTTTTGTAATAACTCCTCCTTTCCTTTTGAACACAGACTCTCTATACCCAAAATAAAGATTTTTTTCCTTGATTAGTTTGCTGTTTTTCCAGTATTCCACTTCTATTACGTAGTCTCCTATCTGTTTTCCGAATGCTCCTGCGTTTCCAAAAATTGCACCACCAATTGTTCCGGGAATTCCTGCAAGATATTCCAGTCCTGAAAGTCCTCTATCCACAGAAGCTTTAACCACTTCTTGAAGAGAAGTTCCAGAATCTGCAACAATCCATGTCCCATCCATATGGAAAAGACCTGTCCTGTTAAATATTACTCTTTTATCAAGTCCTTCATCAGGAAAAAGCACATTGGTTCCATGTCCGAAGACAAGGAAATCGCCTTCAAGAACTTCCTTTAACTCTTCAGAATTTTCAATAAGGACTATTTCCCTTGCAGGCCCTCCAATTTTGAAATTGGAGAAGTTAGAAAGAAGAGCATTTTTCAATATTTTCATGTCAAAAAAAGTTTACCTATCTTGCTTCTTTATTCAAATAATTTTTACACAGAAAGAAATTATAGCACTCCTAATGCTGCCTCTAAGAGGCAGGAAATTTTCTTCTTTAAACTAAGTAAAAAATTTTCAGGAGGTGCTGAATGAAAAAATACCTGTCGTTGCTGGTAGTTATGCTTCTTATAATGGGAAGTTTTCCTATTATAGGAGCTAACAATTCGAAAGGAAAAGCCTCTTCGTCGGTTTTGATTAATATCAATACCGCAACAGAGGCACAACTTGTCAAATTACCCGGGATTGGACCCGCTAAAGCGAAAAGGATCGTAGAAACGAGAAAAAAGCTTGGCGGGTTCAAAAGGATTCAGGACATAATGAAGGTAAAGGGTATCGGCGAGAAGACCTTCAACAGAATAAAAAAGTTCATAAGGGTGAAGTAGTATAAGGTCTTCAAGAGTCCTGGTCCGGGAAAGAAGGTAAAATCTCCTTGGCGAGCAATAGGGAGGGGGTTTACTCCCTCCCTTTTTTATGTTCTTATATAAGTAAAGATGACCAGACCAACAAGGAAGAATATAACGTTAGGTGCCCAGGCTGCAAGGGTGGCCGGAAGAATGAGAGTGTAACCGAGAGATTTAAAAACTCCCAGGAGTGACCAGTATACTCCAGCAAGTGCCAGGCTTAATCCGATTCCAATGGTTATTCCCCTCATGCCGAATATTAGTCCTAAAGGAATAGCAATAAAAGCCATAATGAAAGCCGCGAAAGGAAAAGACTTTTTTGTTTCCAGCTCCACTTTTAACCTTCTGGTATCAAATCCATCCTTTTCCATTTCCCTAATATAGTTTTTGAGCTCAGAGATATTCATTTCGTCAGGAGGTTTGAATTCCCTTGTAAAAAAGGAGGGAGGTTCACCTATGTCGAAGTTCATTATGTCTGCTTGTTTAAAGCCTGAACTTTCAGAGCCGTCAAAGTCCCTGAACCACACACTTTTCAAGATCCATTTTGAACGCCTGTAAAGAGCCTCCCTTGCGTGAACTATTTTTTTTACAAAAAACTCTTTGTCTATTATAAGTACTGTTAGGTCATAAAATTTTTTAAGCTTTTCGTCATAATGTAAATAATGAAAGATTTTTCCTCCAGTATATACCCACCTTCTGGAGATTCGGTAATTTGTTGAGGGCTTTCTCCCTCTTATATAGTTTTTTATCTGTTCTGCCTTTCTGTTTGAAACAGGTAAAATCTTTTCCTGTATACCGAAAGATAGCCCGCTTACAAGAAGAGCGGAAATTATAAGAGGAATTGAAAACCTGAATAGGCTTATTCCCCCGGATTTTATGGCTGTTATCTCTCCTTTTCTATAAAAAAGAGAGATAGCAACAGTTATAGTTGCAAGAACGGTTAATGGAAGTATGTAATAAAGAATCTGCGGCGAATAGTAATAAAGATATTTTATAAGTGCAATGAAAGGCCTTTGATTTTCGAAGAGGTCATCAATTAGTTCAAAAAGGCTTATTAGAAGAGACGTGAAATATAAAGCAGAGAGAATTAGAAGAAAGATTTTGGCAACATTTGAAAAAATATAGGTATCCAGTATTGAAAAAATTCTAATATAAGGAAAGGTCCGGAAAGAGACTCTTTCCTTTTTACCCGTTTTAGCCTTTATTTTTTTTATTTTAGAAGGTTTGATTGATCCCTTTAATGAGGGAAGACGCATGAATATAGGGATAAGGGAGAGTAAGTTAGGAATCCACATTCCAAGCCAGACAGGAATTTTTCCCTGTTCAACAAAACTTCTTGCCCCTGAGTAGGCTATATAATAAAAAACAACGATAATTATTGAAGCGGCGAAGCCAAACCCTGTTCCTCCCTTTTTTATATTAACGGTAAGCAACAACCCGAGAATTACAAAAAGAAAGGTAGAAGCAGCTAAGGCGATTCTAGAGTGAAATTCCATTAATAATGCTCTCTTCCTGTACACAGAAATTTTCCGGGTTTTTAGTTCTTCTAAAATAGCAGAGGAGGTCTTTTCTCTGGGACGTTCTCCTATGTTAATTTTGGGAAATATTAAGTCTCTTTCAATGTGTTCTATCGCTTTTTTAAATTTGGTATTGGAATAGATGTATGGTTTTTCTGGGTTGTAAACATGAATTTCTCCATCTTCAAGGAGAAAATAAGCTGTTCTTTTTATTCTGTTTATGACCAGTCTACCTTTTTTTGCTAATATGAACCTTTCACTTTTATTTTTGAAGTTTTCTATAAAAAGATTTTCCCATAGACCTTTACCTTTCTTTCCAACATAGAGGGTCAACCTTGGAATCCCTTCGAAGAACTCGCCATCCCTTATTTCCCTTTCTGTTCGGGATATTGCCATCTCATAGATAGACTTTGCTGCTTTGTAATTTGCTATAGGTGTTATGTACATATTGGTTAATAGATTAAGAGCAAGGGCGAGAAATCCAATCAGAATAACGGGTTTGAGAAGCCTGGTACTGGGTATCGCCAGGGTTCTTAGAGCGAGAATTTCTCTTTCTGCTGACATTCTGCTTATCCCTGCCAGTATACCCATTAAAAGGCTCATGGGGATAGTGATGGGAAGAAAAGAAAGAGATAGGTTTCCAAGAAGAGAAAAGACTTCATAAGCATTCGCTCCCTTTGCAACAAAAATTTGGGCGAGTTCAAGGACGCTCCCCATAAGCAGAGCAAAGGTAAACACTATAAACCCAGCAATTGCTGGAGGGATTATTTCCTTCAATACATATCTGTCAAGCAACACTTCTACAATAGAATAAATTCCCTTTAATACTTTTTCAAGCCTTGAAGCTTCTGTTAAAATCCTTATTATGGAATGGGTTTATATTGAAGACATTGGAAAATATGTAGGGAAGGAAGTTGAAATACGAGGCTGGGTTTACAACAAAAGGTCAAGCGGAAGAATAAGATTTTTGCTTGTACGAGATGGTACAGGGATAATCCAGTCAACCGCATACAGCAAAGAAAAAGATAATCCTATTTTCAGAGCTTTTGATGAACTAACTCTGGAGAGTTCTGTTATAGTAAGGGGAATGGTTAAGGAGGAGAATAGAGCGCCTGGAGGATATGAATTGGAACTTTCCGAGATTATCCCGGTTCAAATAGCAGAAGACTACCCAATAACACCAAAAGAGCACGGGGTAGGCTTTTTAATGGCTCACAGACATTTATGGCTTCGTTCTTCTAAACAGGTAGCTATAATGAAAATTCGCCACGAAATAATTCGGGCTATAAGAGATTTTCTTGATATCGAAAAAAAATTTACTTTAATAGACGCACCTATTTTAACTCCTGCAGCCTGTGAAGGAACAACTACCCTATTTGAAACAGATTATTTTGGAGATAAAGCTTACCTGAGTCAGAGCGGTCAGTTATATATGGAAGCGGCAGCAATGGCCCATGGCAAGGTTTATTGTTTTGGTCCAACTTTTCGTGCAGAAAAATCAAAGACAAGGCGACATCTTATGGAATTCTGGATGGTGGAGCCTGAAATTGCATATTATAAACTTGATGATGTTATTGCCCTTGCCGAAGAGATGATAGAGTTCATCGTAATGAGGGTGCTGGAGAGAAGAAGAAAAGAACTGGAACGGTTGGAAAGAGACATAAATTCTCTGGAGAAGGTGAAGAGACCCTTTGTTAAAATAAGCTATGATGAGGCTATAGAACTATTAAAAAAGGAAGGGTTCAATATGGAATGGGGAGATGAAATAGGGGGAGATGAGGAGACAGTTTTATCAAAGAAATTTGAAAAGCCAGTTATAGTTCATAGATTTCCGGCGTTACAAAAGGCTTTTTATATGGAACCTGACCCTGAACGTCCTGAACTTTCTCTTTCCTTTGATATGCTCGCTCCAGAAGGCTATGGCGAAATAATAGGAGGTTCGGAAAGAATAAGTGATTATGACCTGCTCCTTAAAAGAATCAGGGAGAATAAATTACCAGAGGATGCCTTTAAGTGGTATCTTGACCTGAGAAAATATGGTTCTGTTCCACACTCCGGTTTCGGTCTGGGAATAGAAAGAACTGTTGCATGGATAACGGGCGTTAAACACGTAAGAGAGACCATTCCGTTCCCGAGACTTCTTTATAAGATATATCCTTGAGAGTAGCTTTTATCAGTCTTGGGTGTGCTAAAGCCCTGGTAGATACGGAAATAATGATGGGGATTCTCTCTGAAAAAGGTCATGAAATAACCAGTAGTCTTGAAAGCGCTAACGTTGTTGTTGTAAATACGTGTTCCTTTATAGACCTTGCAAGAGAAGAGACAGAGCAGACCGTAAGGGATATTTTGAAAAAAGGGAAAAAAGTCATAATGGTTGGATGTTATGTAAACAGGTTTAGAGAAATTCTCAAGAAAAAATTCCCCGGCCTCCATTTGGTGCTTTCAACAGAGGAGATAACCTTTATAGAAGATGCTCTTTATGGAAAAGAGCCGGTATTTAAGGGGTATTTCCTGCCTTCAAGCAGAACCCCCCGACTCATTTCAACCCCTCCTTCCTGGGCATATCTTAAAATTTCGGAAGGCTGTTCCAGGGGATGCACATTTTGCACTATACCTTCTATACGAGGACCCTATCGATCAAGGGAGATAGAAGATATTGCAGAAGAGGCCAGAAGGCTTGAAGAACAGGGACGTCTCGAAATAAATATCATCTCCCAGGACACCACATTTTTTGGAGGGGATAGAGGAAGGAAGGATTTGAAGGCTCTGCTGGAAGAGGTCCTTTCGAAAACAAAGAAGTCATGGATAAGACTCCTGTATCTTTATCCATCTGAGACCCTGCTTGAGATACTTCCTCTTTTTTCTGAAAAAAGACTGGTTCCCTATTTTGAGATTCCTCTACAGCATGCCAGCAAGAAAGTCCTTAAATCTATGGGAAGACCCTGGGATGGAGAAAAATATCTCGAAATAATAGAAACTATAAGAGAGAACGTTAAGGAGGCAACTATACGAACTTCCTTAATAGTTGGGTTTCCAACCGAAGGAAAAAGGGAATTTCTTGAGCTTTTGAGATGGGTTGAAAGGGCTAAGGTCGACAGACTTGGAGTATTTACTTATTCCCGGGAGAAGGGAACCTCGGCCTATGCTCTTGGAGACCGTGTCACAAAGAGAGAGAAACAGAGAAGAGCTGAGGAAATTATAGAAATACAGAAGAATATCATAGCTGAGAAACATGAAAAAATGGTTGGCAGGATTTTTGATGTGCTAGTCGAAGGGCAAACTCCAGAGGGGGTTTATTTTGGGCGTTCTGTGCATTTTGCTCCTGAAGTAGACGGTGGAATATATATAACGGGTAAAGCGATCCCCAATAAGTTCAATAAAGTAAAAATAACCCATTCTATTTTGTATGACTTAGAAGGAGAGCCAGTATGAAATATATATCTCTTTTATGGGCCCATTTCTTCTTTATTGGATTTTTCCCTCTATTTCCTGGCACTATTGCGAGTCTTGTGATTGCATTGATTTATTATTATCTCCTGCAAGGGGTTTCTCCTTTGTTTATATTTCTCCTGATAGCGATAGTATTTTTCACAGGGATACCAGCTTCCTCATATGCAGAGAAATATCAAGGCAGGAAAGACCCCCGAAGCGTCGTAATAGATGAAGTTGCAGGTCAATTAGTTGCCCTTGTTTTTTCAAAGGGATTGACCCAGGTTTTTCTTGCTTTTATACTGTTCAGATTTTTTGATGCTATAAAACCTTTTCCTGTAAGACAGGCAGAGAAAATCCGTGGGGGTTTTGGTATTATGCTTGATGACATTATTGCAGGACTATATGCACTTGTTTTAGTATCAGTTTACAGGTTTTTCTCCTGAGATGCCAATGAAACTTCCTTTTCCTGTACCATCAATTGGGTCTTCCAGTTTCTCCTTCTCCCCTGGTTTTAAAAAAAGACTTTGCTTTTTTTCTATAACTTTGAAGCCGGCTTTTTTTAACATTTTCTCTACTTCTTCAACAGAGAAAAATCTCGCGATCTTGTAAAAAGGGGAGGATTTTTCTGAATAATATTCTCCCCATGGAGAATTCCTGTCTATAAAAGCAATTACAATCATACCTCCGGGTTTTAGGACTCTGTAACTTTCCTGAAGAACCCTTATAGGGTCTTCCACGAAACAGATAGTAATTGCAATCAACAGGGAGTCGAAGGAGCAGTCTAAAAAAGGAAGTTTCTCGCCTATCCCTTTAACAGTTTTTATCCCCCTCTCCTTAGCTTTCTTTAACATTTCAAAAGAAGGGTCTAAACCGAAACAAATTCCGAGAGGTTCTGCAAATCTTCCAGTACCCACTCCAATTTCAAGAGAAGTTTTTCCCTTTTTCCAGAGGGATGAAACAAGGTTTAATTCTGATTTATAGAGAATCGGGTGTTTTTCGTACCAGGCATCATATCTGGAAACGTATTCTGAGAAAACTTTATCCCTGCTGCTGGGCTTTAAGAAGTTCATTTAATTTTTTTGTGAGGCGGGATTTATATCTGTTCCCCTTGTTCTCGTGGAAAACGCCTTTTTTTACAGCTTTATCGATCTCCATAAATGTCTGTCTGTGGAGGGAAGTTGCGGCTTCCACGTCTCCTGCCTCAATTGCCTTACGCAGTTTTTTTATAAAAGTCCTTGTCCTTGATTTTATAGCTCTGTTAATTGCTCTTCTTCTTAAGCTGACTCTCAACTGTTTTTTTGCAGACTTTGTATTTGGCATTTTTACCTCCGAAGTTACTATTTTACTAAAAAGGAAAAATTTGTCAATATAAAATAAAAGTATTATGAGAAAAGCGCTTTTATGGGCATTGGCAGTAATTATAACAGTATTACTGGCTATTTATCAGAGGATTACTGGACCCACATATCCTATAAAAGGAGAAAAACAGGGAATTTCCTATAAGCTTCTTCGCAGTCACACTACGGGGGAAGATGCGTGCTTAAGAATAAAATCTCCTTACAATGGATGGCTGGAATATAGAAGGCACAAGACCAGCGACCCCTGGACAAAAATTCCCATGAAAAGAGAAGGAGAGGAAATAATCGGATGCCTTCCTTCACAGCCGCCAGCCGGCAAGCTGGATTACATGGTTTTTTTGGATGTTAATGGGAAAAGGATAGCTCTTCATGAAAACCCGGTGGTAATAAGGTTCAAGGGAAAGGTTCCAGCATGGATTCTTATTTTGCATATAATAGCCATATTTATGGCCATGGCCTTTGCCACAAGAGCGGGGCTGGAGGCCATTTTTGGCAACAACCTCAAGCCCTATGTTTTGTGGACGTTTTACCTTTTCCTTCTCGGGGCTTTTGTGCTTGGCCCTGCTGTGCAAAAATATGCCTTCGGGGTTTTCTGGAGCGGTTTTCCCTTTGGAATAGACCTTACAGATAACAAAGTCCTTCTTGCCCTTATTTTCTGGTTATTTCCCTATATAGGTGCCATTAAAGGGAGGCTTTCTAAAAGGAGCGTTATAATTGCATGGGTGGCTATGTTTATTGTTTTCCTTATCCCTCACAGCTTACTGGGTTCCGAGCTCAAATACACGAATTCTACCAAGGGTTGAAATTACGAATTTCCATTTTCTGGTTCCACAACTGAGAATAATATGGCCAGAGGGAACTACATAACCTGATGGTCTAAAAACTATCTTTTTACAGAGAACTCTGCATTTTTTGAGATAAATTTTTTGAGAGGAAGAGAAAACACCTTTATTACAATAGATTTCTACCTTTCTGTGTTTTAAAACCGAACTGAATTTTGCTTCGTTGAGCAACATAAAAATTGCCTGTCTTTCTACATATACGCTATCAGGCGATATAAAGAAGAGAGGAACTGACAACAGGAGCAGTATTAAAAGAAGTTCGAGAAGAGAAAATCCTTTCATCTTTCGAGTTTCACCAGAGTTAGCATTTCATAAGCAAAAACTTCCTCATAGAAAAATTGCCTTGGGTAAAAATCAAGCTCAAAAGGTCTTTTTTTGTGTTTCCATCTACCTTCTACCCTTAAACATTGTATTCCGCCCACAAGGGTGCCGTTTCCTGAAAGCGTAATATTTTCTGCAAGAATTTCACCGTTAAAGAGAGAGGAATTGTTAACTTCAACAGAGGAAATACTTTTTCCCGGAATAAAGAAGCCCTGATTTGCTGAGATAAGAAAAATTCCTCTGGAGGCGTCAAGAAAGGAAGCTTTTACCTTTCCAGAACAAGCAATGAGGGTTGAGAAAAAAGTTCCAGTTATGTGACATTCTCCATCAACAAAGATGAATTTGTCCTTAATTTTCCAGGAAGATTCCTCTGCGTTTATGAGGATTTCAGACCTATTCCCGGAAATTTCTGCTTTACAATTTACGTAAAGCCCACTCCTTTTCCCTTCTATCTTGTAAAAATGGGGTTTTATAGGGACAAGGTGAGGTTTTTCAAAAACCGCCGAGACAATCTCTTTTGGTCCGGGAAATTCAGTTAATTGAAGGTCTGGAAAAATAGAAAGGGGAACTTGTCCTTTTACGAAAGCGGTCTTCCCATAGAGCACAAAGTTTTCTTTTGTAAAAAAGTTTAGTAAAACCCGAAGAGTATATTTGTCTCTGTAAATTCTCTCTTCAAAAATTGAATCTTCGGGGTTTTTTCTCCACTTTTTCCACTCTTTGAGCAATTCTTCTTTTGCTTTTATTTTTGTTTTTTCCATTTCGAGTGCGGACTTTCCCATTACAAATAATTCTTTTGCCGAGATGGCAAGAAAGAGGGATAAGCTTGTAAGGAATAACATTGAAAGCAAAGCAGCATGAGTAAAACCCTTCATTTTATTTTCCTTAAGGAAGTTTTGCCATTTATGGTTATCTCTATGAAATCTGTTTTTTCCTCAATGTTAAACTCGTTTATTTCGTCTTCAAGGGGTTGCGGTTTCCCTGATACTTCCATATAAAGTGTTTTCCCTGCCAGATATAGCCTTTTTTCCCTTGCGAAAAGAAAAAACTCCCCTTCTCTGCAATGATTAATGACCTTTCCTTCACTCAGCATATATTTGCTTTTTTTCCCGAAAAGTAAAATGCATTTTTTGCTTTGACCAAATCCCAAACCAGTTGCTTTATAATAGTCCCACCCATTGTTTCCCCTTTTTAACAGGAAAGAAGAATCTATTTCTTCCCCTATTCGTGAAAGCATCAGTTCAGGTCGGACCTTTCCATAAAAACGCTCAATTCTTTGATAAAGATTATTTGCCCTGCCGGCAATAGAAAAAATACCTGTGAAAATTGTGAAAACTATAGCCATGGAGACTATAACCTCAACGAGGGAAAATCCTGATTGTTCCTCCATCCTTTTTAAACTCCTTAATCTCAAGGATTCTTTTTGCTCTTTTTACAATGAGAATATTTTCTTTTACGAACCAGGCTGTTCTTTCAACCTTGCCCCTGTCCCAGATCGCTGCTCTTCTTATGGCTTCTGCCATTTCAAGCCCTGATTTGGCATTATTAAGATAAGATTCCACATTCCTTGCCAGAGAGAAAAAGAGAACAGAAAGAGCGAAAAAAATGGCAAGAGTACCAAGAATTTCAATGTAGATAAATCCACCGTGCTTTTTCATCTCTGTATTGAATGCAAAGATTTTACCAGGAGCAATTTCCCTTTTGTGTGAAGCAAATTTTTGCATCTGTAAACTTGGCTTTACTGAGGAAAATAAAAAGTAGTAAAATTTCCGGGTGGGAGAGGAAAGCAGTATATATCTTCAAAGAGCTTTTAAATATCCTTTACCTCCTTATTCTCCTTCAAAAAAATATCTTGAGTATCCCTTTGAGCATGTTCTGGAGGAGAATCAGGTATACGAGGGAATAAGAAACATATTTCGCTTGTGGGGTTTGGATTTAGAAAATTACAATATGAAAAAATGGAATCCACTTGGGGAATTTATTTCAAGGGGTTCGAAGATTTTTATTAACACTGGAGGAAGTTTTAAAGCTTCACTTTCTCATCCTTCTTTTTTGAGAACAATACTTGATTATGTGTTTATTGCTACCGGCGGTGAAGCAGAGGTTTTTATTGGTTTTTCCCCTTTTGACTGGGAACCTGAGAATCTTCCAATAATAGATTTTCCTTATGGAAGCAAATTTAAAATATTTTTTGTAAATGAAGGAGATCCCGTTGGATATACCCAGATAAATCTTGGAGAAGCAAGCCTTTTCTCCTCGTATAATGGAAACTGGAAAATGTTCTCTGCTAAAGGAGGCGTGACAACACATAATTCTGAGCAGGCAATTTATTTTCTTTCCACAACCGCTCTTATGAGTGATCTGGTTATAGTTATATTCAAGCCCTCCTTGAATTCTTATTGTGGTCTTGGGGGAGCTGTTGCCTCTTTTTTAGGATTTGTTGAAGATCCGCGAGATGTTCCATTGTATACATCTGGCAAACCGTCAAAAGGGGGGGATCAGTGTCCAGAGGATTCAAAAAACTGTGAAGGGGAGAAAGGTGCTTGGTGGAGAAATGATACTTTCTGGCGTGCTGTTGTAGATATCGTTGGAGGAGTTCTCTACTTTAGCTATGATGGTACTTTTAGAAGCACTCCAAGGCCTTTACTTGTTTTAGCGGACATGGTGGAAGCAATGGAGGAAAAGCCAGAAATCATCCTGGCAGGAACTGATCCTTTTGGAATAGATTGTGTAGTGGCTAAAATAATTGGATATAACTGGTTCAATTTGCCAT
>JAGHBF010000016.1 GCA_021161165.1 Candidatus Aminicenantota bacterium | reverse complement strand
GGCTCATACCGATGATAAAGAGGGTGCTACGGACAAAGCCATAAGATTGGTGAGGGCTGCCATAGCAAAGGCCAGACACAGTCAACCATTAGAGCCTATTCAACTTCAGACTACCCAGAAGGCCCTCATAATAGGAGGCGGAATAACAGGACTAAGAGCGGCCATCTCCTTAGCAGACCTGGGAATAACTGTATTCCTTATAGAAAAGGAAAAAAATCTTGGCGGATGGGTCAAGGACTTTTCCATTATGTATCCCAATGACAGAAGCGGTAGGGAAATAATTGATGCTCTTATAAATGAAGTGAAGAAAAGAGAAAACATCGTTATTTTCACCGAAGCAGAACTCCTTAGTAAGAAAGGTTCTCCTGGTAATTTTGATGTTAAAATCAAGTCGAAGGGAGAAGAAATTTCTCTTACTGTTGGCGTGATAATTGTGGCCACCGGATTTGATGTGTATAAGCCAAAGGAAGGGGAGTTTGGATATGGAACCGAAGGCGTGATAACCCTGCCCGAATTTAAAAAACTCGTGGAGCACTCAGAAGGAGGAGAGATTAAATACAATGGTAAGCCGATCGAATCTATAACTTATATTTACTGTGTGGGTTCCAGACAGAAGGAGGGCAACACTTATTGCTCCCGTTATTGCTGTAACGCCACAATGCACACATCAATTTTGACTTCAAAGATTGACCCCTCCATAAAACAATTCCACCTGTATCGCGACATTAGAACTTATGGAAAATACGAACTTCTATACGAAGATGCGTGCAAACTTGGTTCTATTTTCATTAGATATTCAGAGGATGAACCACCCATTGTTAAAAAGGAAAATGGGTCTTTAAGAGTGAGAGTAAGAGACCTTCTAACGGAAGGAGAGGAATTGGAGATTGAAACAGACCTGGTGGTGCTTGTTACAGGGATGGTTCCCAGAGAAAATTCTTCCCTTACAAAGATTCTTAAGCTGCCCATTGGAAGGGACAAATTTTTCAACGAAATTCATCCGAAATTGCGTCCTGTAGAGACCGGCGTTACCGGAGTTTACATAGCAGGAGCATGCCAGGGTCCCAAAAATTCCACAGAGGCAACTGCTTCTGCCCTTGCAGCGGGTTCCAAGGCTGCCGGGCTTGTGAAGAAGGGATATATGGAACTGGAGCCTGAAGTGGCCACAGTAGATATAGATAAATGCGTCTGGTGCGGAAAATGTGCAGAAGCCTGTCCATTTGATGCCATAGAGAAGAGAAAACTTGCGGATAAAGAAGTGGCCTATGTGACGGAGGCTTTGTGTAAAGGTTGCGGAGCCTGCGTGCCTGTATGTGAGCAAGATGCTATTGAAGTTAAAGGATATGAAAATTCAGTAATTATGGGTATGATTGAGCAATTAATAAGGGAGGCACAAGATGGATAAGAAGAAAAGAACCTTTATGGAAATGAAGAAGAAAAGGGAAGTTTCCAAGGAACTTACAGAAAAAACGAAAGAATTTATGAAAATAAGAAAAGCTATTGCTGCAGCCCTCGAGTCCGGACCAAAGACCATTCCTGAGATTGCAAAAGAAATAGGACTTTCTCTTCCGGATACCACATACAATGTTATGTCCTGCAGAAAGTATGGCTATATAGAGGAGACAGAAGAAATAACTGAGGATGGATACTACAAGTATTCCCTTGGCAAAAGGAGGTAAACATGGAAAGGGTAAATGCAGAGTTTCTAAAAAAGATAAAAACCCTTGGCGCCTTTGACATAAACGCCTGTTTCAGTTGTGGAAACTGCACTGCTATATGTCCTCTTTCAGATGAAAAAAACTCTTTCCCCAGAAAAATGATAAGATATTCACTTCTCGGGCTTGAAGAAAAAATTATTACAAGTCCTGATCCCTGGCTTTGTTATTACTGCGGAGAATGTACGGAAACATGCCCAAGAGAGGCTGACCCTGGGGGATTGATGATGGCACTGAGAAGATTTGCTACCACAAAATACGATTTTACTGGAATATCGCCTCTCATTTACCTATCAAAGACCTTCAAGTTCATAGCAACACTTGTCCTTATGCTTTTGACGGTTGCTCTTGTTTACTTTCTCCATGGACCCATAATTACCAGTGAGGTAAAACTTGCAACATTTGCTCCTGTTCACATAACGGAAATAGGAGACCTTGTCATTCTATTTCTTCTTGGGTCTATTCTACTGATTAATATCTACAGGATGTATAGATTTATTGTCTTACAGGAAGGCAAATCCAGGGCAAAAATTCCCCTTAAGGTGTACATAAAAGAATTTATAAATATCCTTCCTCTTAATTTCTTTACCCAGCTAAAGTTCAAATTTTGCGAAAATAAGAAGTATTGGATAACTCACTTGATTATAGTATATGGCTATGGAATGGCTTTTATCCTTGTAGTATTTCTTCTTAGATGGTTCCAGACAGATGAATTTTATCCTTTCATGCACCCTATAAGAATTCTGGGATATTTTTCTGCTATTGCTCTCCTTTATGGTGTTGCTTATATGTCGATAGGAAGAATAAAGCACAGAAAGGAACCCGTCTGGAAGTTTTCACATTCAACTGATTGGATGTTCCTTATCCTCCTTTTTCTAACTACTTTAACCGGCCTTTTAGTCGATGTATTTAAATATTTACATCTGCCAATGGCAACATACATTACATATACAATACATCTTGCTGTTGTAACACCTTTGCTGGTCCTTGAAGTACCCTTTGCTAAATGGTCACATCTTGCCTATCGTCCTTTCGCCATTTACTTTGCAAGGCTAAAGGAATATACAGAAAAAGTGGGAAGTTCTGAGGTTTCCACCGCTTCTAAATCAAAAGAAGCAGAGATGTAAGCATAAAGAGGTTGAAAAGGAAGTAAATACGCAAAAAGAGAAGTTTTTCTGTAATTGTTTTCAGCGGAGAAATGGATAAGATTATGGCATCATTAAGGGTTGCCAACGGAGCCGAGGCCTATGACATGGAGGTTAGTATGTTCTTTGCTTCCTGGGGACTTCAGGCACTGAAGAAAAAATGAAAAACTGGTAAATCTTTATTCGGAAAAATGCTTGGCCTTTTTCATAAAGGATATAAGTAAAATTGGACCCAGCAAGATGAACTTCTGAGGCATAGGCCGCTGGATGTTCAAAAAAATGATGAAGAAGCATAATGTAATGAGTCTGGAAGAATTGATGAAAACCGCTATTGATTCAGGGGTAAAGCTTGTAGCCTGCCAGATGAGTATGGATGTTATAGAGATTAAAAAGGAGGACCTTTAGAAGGAGTTGAATTTGGAGGAGTAGGCTCTTTTCTGGCGGATGCTGAGGAGTCACAAATT
>JAGHBF010000108.1 GCA_021161165.1 Candidatus Aminicenantota bacterium | reverse complement strand
CGAAAGGGCTGATTCATTTTCTCCTTAAATTTGCCGGCGAAAATTACCCGAAAATACTCCCCCAGATTCTCCTCTATTTGATATGGCTGGGCTCAATTTTCATTGCCTTTGTTATTCTGTACAGATTGAAAATCAAGCAGTTTATTTACGAATTAGGATTAAACCGTAACATCCTTGAAGCGGCATTGTTCACTTTTATTGCTACTTTACCCATGATGCTCGGTTACTTTTTTGTAACAAAAACAGTCAATTTCTCTCTAACGACACTTATTTATTTAAGTTTCCTTCCAGCCTTTATGGAAGAAACTCTATTTCGGGGTTTTGTATTCGGACAGCTCTTTAAAAGAGCCCGGTGGGGTTTCATTCCTGCTGTTTTAGTAAACGCCCTGTTTTTTGCTCTGGGACATATGGGACAAAGCCGTAATGCTGCAACTGTGATTGGAATTCTGCTTTTAACCTTTTTGGGTGGCGGATGGTTCGCATGGTTATACATTGAATGGGATGAAAATCTCTGGGTCCCAATAGGTTTACACTTCTTTATGAATTTCTGGTGGGGAACTTTTAAAATGGGAGAAAATGCTCTTGGCGGAGGAACTGCCAACCTTTTTAGAGTTTTGACAATAATATTAACCATCGTCATCACCGTTTTAAGAGCAAAAAGAGGAAAAGGCTTAGTAATAAATAGAACAAACCTGTGGAGAAGAAGTTAAACTGAATACCGCAAAGTTTTATAATTGATTGGGGGTTAAAATTAGAGGTTTGGATTTTTCCAAATTTGGAGTAGGCCCTGTATTTGCAGGCTTTTCTATAATGAGGCATCCTATGTATGTTTTTATTGTGCCAGGCACTGTTATAAAGGCGCAATTTTCGGCATTACTGTTCCTGTTTTCATGCACATAATTTATCCGAACGTATTACAGGAAAAACGTGCGGAGATTTCGATGCAAAGGAGACAATCTGGGAGTTTTTCAAGAAGCACGGTCTCAGCGGTATATAAATTTGCTAATAATCTTGACTATATTTAAAAACTGTTTCAGTATTTTCTTGCACAGGGATTAAAATGAGCTTTTATGTTTTTATGAAATATCTCGAAAAAACTCCCGAAAGGTATGATTTCGCAATATGCCTGCTATCTTCTGGAAAACTTAACGATGTTTACAAAAGATTCGTATCTTATATAGAACCCGGACAAAAAGTCCTTGACATAGGATGTGGAACAGGAACTCTGGCAATAATGGCAGCCCTTAAGGGAGCAAAAGTTCGGGGGATTGACATAAATCCTCGAATGCTTGAAATAGCAAGGGAAAAAGCTGAAAAATCAGGGGTAAGCCAAAATGTGGAATTCATAGAAATGGGAGTAGGTGAACTGTATACTGAAGGCGAAAATTCCTATGATGTGATTGTAAGTGTTCTTTGTTTCTCGGAATTGAGCGAGCAAGAACAGGATTTTGCCCTTTCCATGATAAAAAAAATCTTAAAACCTGGAGGGCTCCTTCTTATTGCCGATGAAACCGTACCAACAGGCTTTTTTAAACGAATTTTAATTTTTAAATTAAGACTATTTTTTAAAATTTTAACTTTTATACTCGCCCGTTCTTTTACAAGGCCAGTGAAAAACCTGCCCGAAAAAATAAAAAAATATGGATTCGAAATAGAGTCAATCAGGAAAAATAAGATGGGAAATTTTTTAGAGGTAGTTGCAAAAAATGGACCTTAGATATTTTTTGATAAACTTAGCAGGGACTTTATTAAGAGCGTTTCCTTTCCCCACCAAAACCGGTTTAATAAAAATAGGGAACCCCGGGCCTGAATCTCCTGTATTCCTAACATGCAATTACTCCCTTACCGTAGAAAGGGTGAAAAAATCTTTGAAAGGTATTGATTGCTATCTCCTTGTGGCAAATAGCAATGGAATAAATGTATGGTGTGCATCCACAGGGGGACATCTTACAAATCACGATGTAATTTTAGTATTAAAAACTACAGGTATAGAGAATCTTGTCTCGCACCGAAGAATCATTTTACCCCAGCTCGCAGCTTCAGGAATAGAAGCCAGGGTCATCAGGGAAAAGACAGGCTGGAATATTATATGGGGACCTGTCTATGCCAGGGATATAAAGAAGTTCTTAAAAAATGGTATGAAAAAATCTTCTGAGATGAGACAGGTAAGATTTACTCCAACACAGAGAATAGAAATGGCTGTCATGTGGGCGTTTCCTTTTTCAGTCTTATCTGGCGTTATATTTGCACTGGTGTGGAAAGCAATGCTTCTGCCTGTGGTTCTATTGACATGGATACTACCATTTTTAATTTTCATTTCATTTCCCCTTTATATGCCAATCTTGTCGAAAACAAAAACTGCAAGTTTCAGCAAATACACCAGGATCTTCGATTTCGCTCTCCCCACATTCTTTATATGGACATTTTTTGTCTTTTCGCTTGCTATTTTCACCTTTGTTAATCCCAATTTCAGTTGGGCTACTGCTCTGAGATGGGGAGTTTTATCTCTGATAATAATACTTATAATAAGCATAGACCTTATGGGTTCAACTCCAGTTTACAAAAGCAGCCTTCACAGTGATAGGTTCTTCGAAATCACCCTTGATGGTGAAAAATGTAAAGGTGAGGGAATTTGTATTGAAGTATGTCCAAGAAACTGTTTTGAACTAAACATAGAAAAGAAAAAAGCTTTCATTCCAGGTGTTGAAAGATGTGTTAGATGCGGTGCATGTATAGTCCAATGCCCCTTTGATGCGCTTTACTTTAAAAATCCCATGGGAGAAACGATTCCTGCACAAATAATAAGAACTTATAAATTAAACCTTATGGGAGACAGAAGTATTAAAACAAATTGATTTTATCTGCCACCATTGATGCAAAGGATTCGCCAGAAACCAGTTTACAAAAGACTTCTTTGAAGTATTTTTATGAATGACCTTGTTATTCAGGGGACGACGGAAATGTCAAATGTGAAGACCTGACCCCTCTGTTTTTTACCTGTTCTATAAATGCATCCAGAGTGGTTTTTAAAGCAGGGTGCTCTCCTCCCGAATAGACAAGTGTAATTATGGGAAGTCCCCTGTAGTCTCTTTTTATTTTTTCTATAACAGCGGCCGATGCGTTTCCTATCATACAATTGAAGCAAATAGCATTTATCACCCCATCAGCTCCATTTCTTGCAAAATCAATGATTTTAGCTATATTAAGAAGCAGAATGTCGTTCCTTTCATTCCATACATAGGGTGATGCAAGCTTTAACACTTCACGATAACCAGGCTCTCTGTATCTTTCTATTTTGCCGAAGACCACTCTCTTTATCTTCCATACTTCAAGCGCTCTTTTAAGGAGAATCCCACCTGATTCAAGAATCCCTGGAAGATTCAATCTGGAGAGGTTTTCCTCGAAAGATTTAAAAAGTCCAAAATCTATAATATCTATTTCAAATGGAGAGGGCCAAACTTCCAGTCCTCTTTCTTCAAGATAACGGAAAAGGTCGTTGTTGGCATATGGGTTTATTCTTGTATAAATGTCCCCTGCAATACCCACAATAGGTCTTTTTCCTGAAATTTCTCTTTTGACTTTGTTTAACCTTTCAAGGGCTTTGTTAAGGGTATCAACTATATCTCCATCCTGAATCGCCCTTTCCATTTCCAGAAGATTTTCTCTGTGTATCTTATCTGTCGCACCTTTCTCAGTTTCATAGGGTCTAATCTGGCAGGATGCTTTAACCAGTAAATCTATGGATAAAGTTCCTTTGTAGAATCTTTCTAAGGCTTCCATGTTAAGCATTTTCATAAAGTCTTCGGTTAATGGTGTAAAAACCCTTATGTTTTTTATCCCCTGAGCCCTCAAAAATATGTTCATTCCATTACCATACTGATTTAAAAGACAGGGGATCTTGGTACCCGGGAAAAGGAATATCGCATCATTTTTCTCCCTCGTGGATAGCTTAACAAGGTCTCCCAGTATTAGAGAATAAGCATGGCATTCCTTCCCCGAGGCAAAGGCTTCGCCAAATTTCTCTGTCTCTTTGTCAGGGGGCGGTAGAACCTCTACATTGTATCCTGCAAACTTCATCGCTCCACTGAAGGCGTAAACATGGTCGGCGAAATAAGGCATGTATATTTTTCTCTCCTTCAGTTCTTCCTTTTGAAGTTTTTTTTCTGGATGTATAAAGAGAAACACGGTTTTCTCCCGCTTCCTCCTTTTAGCCTGTACCCTGTCCATAAAGGCTTCCAGCCTTGTTACCAGTCCTGCTTCTCCTCTGTGTTCGTCGAACTCAAGGAAAAGATAAGGTTTACTCTTCAATGCTTCCTCAAGGTGTTTTGCTGTAAAGGCATCAGGACCACATCCAAAATTTGATACTATTATTGGAAAAACATCCTCATATTCCATAAGATTTTTTGCAGCATTCAAAATGTCAGCCGAAAACTTCCAGGGAAGCTCAGAATCTTTATTTTCAAAATCGAATGGAAGATAATTTATTGGAATAGCTACTGAAGGCAACTTCCTTAAATGAGAGAAAAGATTCAAGTT
>JAGHBF010000106.1 GCA_021161165.1 Candidatus Aminicenantota bacterium | reverse complement strand
TTAGGGATTTCTTCCATATTCAAAAGATTCACTGCCTGGGAAAAGAGCTCATCCATCGCTTCTTCCCCGTATTCCGAAACCGGTTCTATAACCGTTGAGAACCCGTATTCTATCTTTTCCGAAAAAGGGTGGATAATGTATGAGAGACCAATGGTAGCAGGAGAAGGATTCGCAATTCTGTAAGAGTCAATTTTGTCATCGTTAATGCTACTTACGATTTTAACAATGTCCTTTCTGCTACCTGAAAGATCAACCGAAACCCTTGGAGCAAAAAAAAGTTCATCTTCAACTGGAAGGGTAAAGAATACTACATCCAGCTTTTCCAGCTCCCTCTTTTCAGGTCGTCTTACTAACTTAGCTTCATCTCTGAATGAATCAAAAAGAGCATACTCACCTATGCCAGGTTCATAAAGATAGAAATCTTTAAAGTTTATCTTCATCTTCTCGAGTACTTCCTTGATAAGCTTGCCCTTTATATTTTTGACCCCTACGATGCCGGCTCTATATTGTCTGTTTTGCCTGTTCATTTTCCTTTTCATCTTCTATCTTTTCCACCTTTTTTATAAATTCTTTAATGGCTAATACAGGACCTGATATAGCATATCCATAGGAAAGGAAAAATAACGTTTTTGTTGGCCATGCTGCCAAAGCAGAAAGAGCTATTGAAAAGAAGAAAAGAGTGAGGTAGTGCTCTTTTGATTTCAAATTAACGTCTTTAAAGCTTCTGAACTTAAATTTGGAAATCATTAAAAATGCTGTTAAAAATACTATAACTCCCAGAAGAATGGGAAATAGGTTCCATTCCGGCGGTTTTTGAAAAAATATCACTGTGGATGTGAGTATAATTGCTGCCGAAGGTATGGGAAGTCCAACAAAATATTTTTTGGAAGTTATACCATTTTTCGCAAGCACATTAAATCTGGCCAGCCTTAATGCTCCCGCTACAAGAAATAGGAAAGAAACAAAATATCCAAGCTTCGGAAAATCTTTAAGAGCCCAGAGATATATTAAAATTGAAGGAGCCACCCCGAATGAGACTATGTCAGCAATTGAGTCCAGCTCCCTACCTAAAGGTGTACTGCTCCTGAGTGCCCTCGCAGTCCTTCCATCCATAAGATCCATAACAGCAGCAAGAATTATGAAAAGCCCGGATAGCTGGAACTTCCCTTTAATAGCAAAATTAATGGAAACAAAACCCATATAAAGGTTTAATATTGTAAGCAAAGATGGGATAAAATAAACAACATTGTAGTTTATTCTTTTCCTCTTTGCTTTCACTTTAGTTCTATTTCCTTTTTTTCTCATTTTTTCCTCCTTACAATTGCAGTCTCTCCTGCCTTTACTCTGGCCCCATCTTCTACCAACACTTCATATTGGACAGGAAAGTAAAAATCCACCCGAGAACCAAGCATTATTATGCCTATCCTCTGACCCTTCCTCAATAAGTCCCCCTCTTTAATATATGGTTTTATTCTTCTTGCCATTATCCCAGCTATCAATTCAACAATATAATTAACTTCTCCGGACTTAATATCAATAATTATCTTCTCATTTTCGCAAGATTCTTTTTTATATGCAGGAAGATATCCACCCCCTTTCCTTTGAATTTTTTCCACCTCTCCATCTACAGGGGATCTATTAATATGCACATCAAGGGGCGACATAAAGATGCTTATTCTTTTGTAAACCTCCTCTCTATTTGAGGGCTTTATATCTTCTATGCTCATAACTTTCCCGTCAGCGGGGGAAACCAGAAGATCTTCCTCCTCGGGTGGATATCGCTCTGGATTTCTGAAAAAGTAAAGGATGGAGAAAGCAAGAATTATAATAAAAGCAGCAATGCAGGGCAGTTTCAGGATAAAAAATATTAGAGAAATCAAGAAAAGAGGAACGATAAAGTAGAGAGATTCCTTAGCTATCACCTCTTTTCTCCATCTCCCTGAGCAATATTTCCTGCATTTTATCTTTAAGTTTAAGTTTTAGCTTCTTAAGCTTTTTTATTTCTAACTCCTCCTGGGAGTCAAGACCAACCCTTGCAAGGAGCTCATCTATTCTCTTCTCATATTCCTGGTGTTGCTCATAAAGTTTTCTAAATTCTTCATTCTCCTTTATGAGTCTTTCTTTTAACTCATTTTCCTTCATTTTCCCTCCTTTTGTTACAGATTTCCTTTATAGTATATCATTAGAGATTTTTCTTTTGAAGAATCCTGCCTCTCTGGAAGGGTCCTCTGCAAGAAAAATAGAAGAGGATATTGCAATGATGTCAGGATGAAGAGAAATAACATCTTCAATATTATTCCTATTTATACCTCCTATAACACAAATTGGTATTTTGAGCTCTTTTTTTGCTCTAATTATCGTATCCGGTAAGACTCTAACAGCTCCGGGTTTTGTGAGAGTCGGGAAAAGGGCTCCAAATGCAGCATAATCGGCTTTTATTCTTTCTGCCATCTTTCCTCTTTCAAGTTTGTTGTAGCACGAGATTCCGAGAATCTTATTTTTAAGAAGTCTGCGAGCTTTTTCAGGCTCAAAATCACCATCCCCAATATGTACCCCGTCTGCATCGAATTCAAGAGCAACATGAGGAAAGTCATTCACTATCAATTTAAAATTATAATCCTTCTTTAATATCAATGTTCTTTCAAGGATTCGCTTCAAAAATTCAATATCCTTTATTCTTAGCTGAACCCAGTCTACTCCACCCTTCAGAGAAAACTCTATCCTTGAGACAAACTCCTCTTCTGAAAATTTACCGCTTGCTACAAGATATAAAATCACTTGATATCTAAGGTTAACTTTGAAAAATAATCTCTGGTCAGTTCGTAATAGTCGTTCCAGTATTTTCTCACAACGCACTCATTATAAGTGGGACACCCTGTAGAGGAGGATTTGATACAAGGCACAGGAGCCAATCCCTCCTCCACTGCCTCCATCACATCAAGCCATGTAATTTCACCAGCAGGCTTAGCAAGAATATACCCTCCTTTAGCTCCTCTTTTCCCTTTAACGAGGTTTGCCTTTTTCAGCTTTAAAAAAACCTGCTCCAGAAACCTTTCCGGAATCTTCTCCTTAAAAGAGATCTCCCTCAATGATACAGGCTCTTTCTCCCTCAAATGAAGCAACGCTCTAATTGCATATCTTGAATAAGTTGTAAATTTCACTTCAATATTATATCAAAATTATAGGAAATAAAAAAGCGCCCCCGACGGGACTTGAACCCGTGCTGCCGCCTTGAAAGGGCGGTGTCCTTACCTGGCTAGACTACAGGGGCGCAAAAATGAGCCGTGCAGGATTCGAACCTGCGACTCCCGGCTTAAAAGGCCGGTGCTCTGCCTGCTGAGCTAACGGCTCTCAGATTTGTAAGTTTACCAGAATTCGGCTATTCAGTCAACCTCTCGATGTTCTTAACCACCCACCTTCCTCTGATAGGAGTGCTCACTCCGGGCTTTGTCAGCTCATACCTTACAAGATGAAATTTAAATTTTTCTGTCTTTCCTTCCTTTGTGGTTCCTTCAATAACAATTTCCTCTGAATATACTTTCCCTTCAAGTTTTTCGATTTCCGGAATATCACCCACTGAAAGTGCCATAAGTTTCTTTTCATTATTGTATTGTTTGGTAATTTTTTCGTATTCTTCCTTTGCTTGAAGGAACTGTGCTTTCAGGTCCTCATATTTTTTCTTCAGGTCCTCATATTTCTTCTTATTGGCTCTCTTTCTGGCCCTTGACCATTTCTGATATTTCGCATCGAATTCGTCAAAATCAACTTTTGCCAGTGCGGCATCTTCCTGGAGTTTTTCCATATTCTTTTTAGCCTCTTCCATCTTTTTAGCAAGGTCTCCTATTATTGTTTTCTCCTCAACAGGTTGAGTCTTTGAAACAATCTTCCATTTAACAAGGTCAACCTTCACTGGAACGAGAGAAATTTTAACTATGGTATCCTTATCACCCATTCTGATAGCCTGAATGTAACGGCTAATAAGGGTCTGTTCCGGAGAACCGCAGCCAATAAGAACAATAGATGAAAACACCAAAAGTCCCGCGAGGGCTAAAACAGTTAATTTCTTCATTTTTCGCCTCCTTTTAATAATTTATTTTCAAATAAAATCTCTCCCTCCAATCTATCAGATAAAACCAACATCCTATTTTCATTATACCACTTTGAAACGATTTGAACACCTATAGGCAGACCACCCTTTGATAGGGTGAAAGGTATTGAAATAGCCGGAAGCCCAGCGAGATTTACAAACACCGTAAATCTATCTTCTAAATACATCGATATAGGGTCCTGTTTCTTTCCAATTTCAAAAGCAACATCAGGAGTGGTAGGGAGGACTATAAATTCTCCTTCTTTAAATAACTCTCTCAATTTCTCACTTATAAAAGCTCTATATGCAACTCCTTTCCCGTAATAATCATCGTAATACCCGCTGGAAAGAACGAAGGTCCCGAGTAAGATTCTCCTTTTAACTTCATCGCCAAATCCCGCAGTCCTCGTTTTAAAATACATTTCAAAGAGCTCTTCCGCCTTTTCCCTTAACCCGTATTTAACGCCATCATATCTTGCAAGATTTGAACTGGCCTCAGCTGTCGCAACTATGTAATAAGCTTCTATTGAATTTTCAAGAAAAGAAAGGTCAACCTTCTTTCCCTTTCCTCCTAACTTCTTCAGAAGTTTTATGAAAGAATGATATGAAGAGAGTATTTCTTCAGAGACTCCATAGCAAAACGAATCGTCAGGGTAAAGAAATGTAAAACTGGTTAAATCCTCGCTAAAAATCTCCTCATATAAGGGAACTGAAAGAGAAGTTGTTGTAGAATCTCTTGGATCATCTCCAGCGATTATAGAAAACACAAATGCAGCATCCTTTACATTCGTGGAAATAATCCCTATCTGATCAAGGGAAGAAGCGAAAGCCACCAGACCATATCTTGAAATTCTCCCATAGGTTGGTTTAAATCCTACAACTCCACAAAAGGCAGAAGGTTGTCGCACAGAACCACCTGTATCTGAACCGAGGGCGACTTTTACCATTCCTGCTGCTACAGCAGCTGCTGAACCGCCGCTTGAACCTCCAGGAACTCTGGACAGGTCCCATGGATTTCTTGTGGGACCAAATGCTGAATACTCAGTGGAAGAACCCATGGCAAATTCATCAAGATTGGTTTTCCCACCAAGTGCAAAACCTTTCTTTTCAAGCCTTTCCCATGCTGTTGCAGAATATGGAGCAATATAATCTTTTAGAATCCTTGACCCACAGGTAGTTGGATATCCTTCAACCGTTATATTGTCCTTTACACCTATGGGTATTCCATTGCCAGAAAACTTACCTTCTTTTATAAATGCATTAAGCTTGGGTTCCCATTTCTGTCTTCTTTTAAAATAATATTCCCAGATTTGAGAAGGAGTAAGCTCTCCTTTTTTTTGAAGTTTCAGAAGCTCACTTAAATTAAACAATCCTATCTCTGTCATAAATTATATAACCCTTGGAACCTTGAAAAGTCCATTTTTTAACTCAGGAGCGAGTTTTAAAAGCTTTTCTCTCTTCTCAAATATTCGGGCTACGTCTTTTCTCCTTTTAATTGTTATATAAGGTGGATAGAAAAATTCTGAAGCGGGAAGCTCGAGAGCCTTTAGTTTGCTCACCCAATCTACTATTCTCTTCAGGTCCTCAGAAATTTTTCCCGTTTTTTCTACTCTCGACAATACATAAATAGAAGAATCTCCCCGTTCCATTTTCATTCCAGAGTAACCAATCCTGCGGTAACAAGACCGTATAGTATCTTACCCACCTCAAAAACAGGGAGTCTTACTTCTTCTGCTATCTGTTTTATTGTCCTTTTTCCATCAATTTTGGACAAAACCAACCATTCAGCGGTGTTTAAGTTTATTTTTCTCTTGTCGTTTATATCAAAGATAACGAATTTTGGAATAGCCTGAACCGATTTAATCTTTTTCTGCAATACTTTCCATTCATCCAGTCTTCTTGCAGCTTCCATCATCAAAGAGGCATTTGATTTTTTAATACTTCTTTTAGGAGCAGGAACATTGGGTTCAAAAACAAATTCCCCCTTTGACCAGGGAGCTATTTTGTAAATCGCAAACTCCCCTTCTATGTTTCCAACCTCTGCATGCACCACCTGTCCTTCCTCAAGATAAACATATCCTACCTCTCCTTCTTCCTCATTTTTTAAAACAAAACGTCCTGACTTCCCTTGCATACTCATAACCTGAACAAGGTCAGGAAGTTGAAGGTCACTTAACGAGCCTCTCATTGCCATTTGTTTTCCCCCTGTATATTTTGATAATTAATTCTAACAAATTATTTCATCTTTGTCAGCACATCTTTCGCCGCATCTTTGTGAACCAGAATGGTAAGCATTTTAAGTTTAATATAATCCTCTCTGTAGAAATAGTATCCTTTAAACTTTCCCCATCTAGAACTACGCGCAGAATCTTTAATCAAATACCAATCCCAGCCACCAACCCTTGTATAACCAACAAGATGAACGCCATGGTCATCAGTGGTAGTGTGATTGTAAATTCTGAACTCTCTTGCACTCTGGTCTATGTACTCAGGAGGTATATCAAAGGTGGGAATAACTGCTGCATCTTCAAATCCATTATATCCAGGCTCACTAACATCTCCACCTATGGCCACACTGTATCCATGAGTAATAGCATATTTGATTACATTATAGAAG
>JAGHBF010000022.1 GCA_021161165.1 Candidatus Aminicenantota bacterium | reverse complement strand
GCGGATAATCTGGTCCACTGTGAATCTCTTTCTCGGCATCGTTCACCTCCTTGTTTTAATTTTAAATACTAACATAAACTTTTTCCAAAATTTGGGGAGCAGGTCAATTTGATAACAAATATCCATCAGCCGTTAAGTAAAATTCTGTGAGGATGTTTTAAAAATAACGAACGAGGGACTTGATAGAGTTAATAGGGAGGAGAATCATGATTAAAACTTAATCTTTTTTGTATATAAACTCTCACAAGAAGGGAATATACTCTTAACTTCTCAAGTATTCCAATAAAGCCTCAAAGGAAGGTAATTTCCCATTCTTCTTTGCCCAAGCGTAAAAGCTCTGTCTTGCAAGACCAAAGCCCCGGAGCAGGGGAGCGAACTTAAGTTTTTCAATAAGGGGATTTTTTTCCCAGAATCTGTAAAGCTCTTCTCTCTGGATAAGGTCAAGGTTGTTTATATAGTGGTTGTATGTTACCTCTGGTAAAAGGTGGCCCATTGTTTTTAAAATATACATTGTCGGCACGCCGACAGCCCTCAATCGTGAAGCAAAGGAATGTCTCAATAAGTGGAATCTCAAAGGACCAAGCCCCAATTCTTCACAAATTTTTGAAAATTCGGTGGAGAGAACATTTGATGATATAGATTCTCCTATGATCTTATCTTTTTCTCTTCGCATTATCATTAGAAACCTATCATTGGAATCAAAACGTTCTCTTTTCAGGTATTCTTTATACTTTTTTAGCCTGAAAATGAATTCTATTTCTTCCGGGTAGAATTTTATGCAAACTCTCCTTTTTGCGCTGTGAGTCTTACCTTTTTCTATAAAAACCCACAGTTTATCTCCCTCAAACCAAATATCTTTGATTTTAAGGTTAGTTACCTCAGAAATTCTGAGTCCTGCTTTATATCCAAGGTAAACTGCAACCCTAAGAGCAAAAAGTTTGCTTCTTCTTGGAAAAGTATCATCTTGGGTATTTTCACTCTTTCTGATCTTTTGTATCTTATGGTTTAAATGCATTAATATCCGTAAGAATTTTTCTCTTGTTATAAAATGTTCTGGAAGTTTTACTTCCTTTTTAGTCTTAAGTGCTTTCCAGTTTATCTCTACCTTCAAGCCTTTTTTCACACTAAGAAAATCAAAGAAGGCTTTAAGTGCAGGCTTATAGTTCCTGAGAGAAGAAATGGTCCTGAATATTGTAAAGATCTCCTCCAGGTCCTCCTCATCTATCAGGGAAAAGTCACTAAACCAGAAATCCACAGGAATACTAATAAGGTGCGATAAATACGACCTTATGGTAGCCTCTTTCCACTTCGTTTCAAGAGAATATTCAGCAAAGTCTAAAAAATAAAGGGTATTCTTCCTGACCTCTTCTGATAGGTTTTCGTTGTTTACTTTTTCTCTAAGCTCTTCAAAGGCTTCTTTGATTTCTTTCTTTCTCCTTGGGCCCTTTTTCTTCGGGAAAAATCTCATTACTTCTTTAAGAACCTGTTTATAAAAATTATTAATAAAATTAAGTTCATCACTGGGCTTCTCGCTAATTCTCTCTATCGTTTCTTGAAATACCTCTTCCCACTCTAATACTTCTACATCCAGCACAGGCAGATTTCTTTCTTCTTCTTTACTCTGTGTTGATTCCTCTTCGGGTTTATCGCTTTCGAAATCCTCTAATGGAGAAGGAGGGGAATAAATTTTCCCTCCAAGATAAGAAACCACATCAGATGAATAGAGAAGGGCAGAGTAAAACCTGGAAGAGTCCTTTATTGTCTTCAATGTTATTTTTCTCTCAAATATTCTTTTTAACCACATAGAAATATAATAAGTTCGGCCTGGCTGACTGAGCCCTGCAACCTTAGGAAAAACGAATTCTTCTGGTTTGTGTCTTTTATCCTTCCTATCTGCCTTCTTCCAACCTCCTAAAATTGCCAAAGAAATGGGGTCTATCCATACTCTAAGAGGAAATTTTCTCTTCCGAACTTCTTCTCTAAAATATATGGCACCTCTCTTTAAGTCTACATCACCCCATTTTAACTGAGAAAGGGCAGAGGAAAGCCCCTGAAATGTAAGATGGGTGTTTACGAGAAGGGATATGAGAAGAAGCGCCCAATAATCCTGTTCCTTCTCCAACCTTTCCATTTTCCGGAGGCAGTCTATGAAAATTTCGCTTGCAGGAAACAACCTTTGTTTAATTCTTAGTCTTACAGCAAGGTCTCTTTGTCTTGCCTTTATAAAGAATAAAGATGAATAGGAAATGTCGTGTTTTTTTGAAGCAAGCACTCTGGCAATACATCTCAAAAAAGACCGAAGAGTTTCTTGATTTACAGAAACAGGCAGCTCTTCGTTTATTTTATTTAGGAAATATTCCTCTTCTATTGGTGATGTTCCAAACTCTTTCAACGCTTTAGAGAGATTGGTTTCTCTCAAAAAAGAATAAAGCTTCTGTTTTTCAGCTTTACTTACCTGTAAAAGGTTTTCGATGCATTCTTCGAGTGAGTCTTTCTTTATTCCTCTCACTTATATATAGTCTCCGAAAAACTCCAGCATTTTTTCTCTGAGTTTTGCGCCCAGGACTTCTTTTTCCAACGAATTTAGTATCTTCTGGCTTCTTTCAAGAAATTCTCTCAAGTTGGAAGTAGAGTATTTCCATAGATATACCGATGCTCCTCCGATGTGTCCTACGATCGCCTCTATCGTTTCAAAATCTTCCGGGTTGCTTATTTCCAGGGCCTTAGATATAAAGAAATGTCTGAATATATGGAATCTGTTTGTTTCTAAAAACTTACCCGCTATCTTTCTCCTCCTCAGGTATGCCTTCATTTCAGAAACATCTCTCCTTAGAGTGGAGTAGTTATAGGAAACACGTCTTGCTAATCCACGTTCTGTCTCTCTATAAAACACTCTATTTTCCAGCAATCCTCTCTTTTCAAGGAGTTTCTTCAAAGATAAAAGGCTATAATACGTTAAAGGAGAAAGGGGAACTAATCTTTCCTCCATATAAAACAAGTTGTTTTTTCCATTAATATATGCGGTTTTCGTGTCAAAATCTATATCTTCCCATTCAAGTTTCAAAATCTCCCCGATTCTTGCCCCGCTGAATGCCAGAAGCAAATATAGGCTCAGGAATTTATGTATTTCAATCCGATGCGAGGTAAACCTTTTCTTAATGCTCCAGAGCAGGGCAGAGAACCATGCTCGTATATCTTCCCTGAGAGCATCTTCTCTGGGATATAGCCTACTACCTAACCTTCCTTTGAATAGTTTAGGGAATGCGTCCTTTACAACGTCGCCGGCAAGAAACTTCTGCCAGATCACAAGCAGGTCCCAGATCTTTTCCCTATCCACATTTATGTAATAGAAAGGAGCATGAAGCTGAAGAGGAATCCCTCCAGAAATCATACTTGCTATAAGTGGATTTGCATCCTTCTGGGATAGCATATAAACAAATGTTCTTCTTAGAATGGAAGAAGAAACGGGAAAAGGCAGGTCTATCTCTTTAGAAATGATTTCCAAAATCTTTTCTATAAAATGTTTTTCCACTTTTACTTTATTGCCGTTTATGGTGATGCTAGGTTCTCCCTCTTTAAGGATATTTTCCAATGGCCCCAAAAGAAAGTTTGGCACAGGAACAAGCCAGAAGTCTTCTGTCTGTTGAAACTCCTCTTTGGGTTCAGGTATTTTTTTTGGATGGCGCCTGGAATATATTACCTTTAGAGCTTTATGCTCCTTCAAGAAATATATTGCTTTTATACCGTAAAATTCTTTTCTTTCTTCTTTGTACATAATGTTCAGCTCTGGGGTAAAAAGCGGCCCTTCCGTGTAATCTGCTTTTAGACTTCTGGCAAATACCACAGGGTCTATCCCTGAAGTTATAGAAAGAGCCAAAAGCACCATTAGAACAAAAAGGTTTCTCTTGGTAGTATTGGTCTGTCGCTCAGCATTTAAAGAAGACAGTGCCATAGTTAGTTGGAAAAAAAGTGTTTTTAGCTGTTTCTCGGTTAACAATACATCACTTTCTGTCAGTTTGCTTTCCTTCCAGTACATGAAAGAGGAAATGTACTTATAAAAGACATCTGCACCTTCCTTTGCAACTATCTGGTCTTCTACAATCTCCTCTTCAAAGAAGCTGTAATCTTCATAGTCTTCTTCATCCTTTATCTTTATAATGAAACTCATTTCACTGATGATCTTGCTTATAAGAAGTTCAGTAGGAGATCTGCTATCTAAAAAATCCAGAATCTTAAAAGAACTCCTGATTTCCTTGAAATATTCATCCATATACGGAGAAAGTTTCTCTGTTGTTGCGTTATATTCCGCCTCCCTCTCCTTCTGCCTGGTTGGCTTAGAGGGATATTCACTTTCAGTGTAAGGGGTGGCAAGCTTCAATTTTTTTCTTCTTTTACTGATTCCACCTGTTAAAACTTCGTGTAAGTTCCTCTTTAAGGAAAAGAGATATTCCTTACTATAAGACGATTTTACCCTTAATGGCTTTCTCAGGGAGGATTGAATGTCTATTTTTCCTTCCTCCAAAAGGAATATACTGTCTATAACATTATCAATGTAAGCTTTCCTGAGGGCTAATGTCTTTGCCACATCAGTTTTAAAGTTCTTCATACCTATGGCTTTTTTTAATGAAGCAAAGAAAATCACAAGGGCTCGACTTAAGACATATATTTCCTTACTCTCTGTATTATCCATATAATAGTGTTTTTTCAGCGTCTCTAACCAAGCTTTTGAACTCAGTATCAAAAAAGGGACAAGCAAGAGGAAGGTCTCAAAAATCTCTTTTCCTTTTTCATGAAACTCCTTTTCTACAAAAAGCTTCTTAAGAGTATTGTAAGAATAGAGTAGTGGATAGTCCTCTATTTTAATGCTGATTCTAGAGCTAGTATACGGAGTCAACCTTTTACTGAGGTCTATAATCCTGTTTTTAGCGTCTTTAAGCTCGTTATAGGACAAATCTATAGGAAACCCTTTAAGTCTGTATTTATAGTGGGTTTCAAGTGTATCTAAAAGCAAGTCAGCAGAAAGTTTGACTGCCTTTTGGGATATGTAATTGAGAGATGATTCAAGCTTTGTATCAGCCGCATAAGGATCAAAAGTATCAGAAAGGTTCAACAGCAATGTGAATAAAGTGGATATATTTATCCTTTTCTTTGCTGTGACACTGTACCACTTACTCATAATTCTATAT
>JAGHBF010000086.1 GCA_021161165.1 Candidatus Aminicenantota bacterium | reverse complement strand
CTTTCTCTATCTTACTATAAACAGAGAAATAACGAGGACCAGAACTACTCCTGTGTAAACTATTATTTCCTTCATGTTTAATAAAATCTTGCCTTAGGTGGCAGATTCTAGAGGATGGGCACCAACAATGAGAATTTTCCTTATAGCTGAGATTATTCCAATTATTACAAACGGTTCTGCATTTATAGTTTTGGACTTTAGATAATCAGTTATCAACCACAAAACCTCCAGCATTATCACCATAGACAATAAATCCTTTAAGACCAGAAACGTAGAATGTATCGGTTCGGTTCCCCGTTGCGTTAAGTGATATGTTCTCCATTGGAGAATAAATTGTGAGAAATATTGAACTCAAAACTAAAATAAGAGCCAGTATCAGGTAAATAAACTTGCTCAAGCCTGTCTACAAGTTCAGTCGCCTTTACCGTTTTTTTGCTCCTTTTTAATTATCCCGTACTGAACAAGTTTTCTGTAAAGGTTACTCCTCGGAGTCCCCAAAGCCTCTGCAGTTTTTTTTATATTCCAGTCATTTTCCTTGAGCTTTTGGAGAATAAAGAGCCTTTCAGCTCTTTCTTTGAAGTCCTTCAGGTTTTTTGCCCTGAAAACTGCGGATTGTTCCTCGTCCACACCTACAATTATGTAATCCGGTATATGTCTAATATCAATTACAGGAGAATTTACCATTGTCATGAGCCTTTCTACTAAGTTTTTTAACTCTCTCACGTTTCCGGGCCAGTTGTAATTTTTCAATACTTCCATCGCCTTTGGAGTAATTTTTTTCTCCGGATAATTGTTTTCCTCACAGAATCTCTTCATGAAGTAATTGAACAGGATAGGAATATCTTCCTTCCTCTTTCTAAGAGGAGGAACATTTATGATTACAACCCCTATTCTGTAGTAGAGGTCTTCCCGGAAGCTGCCTTCCTTGACGAGTTCCTCAATATTTCTATGGGTAGCTGCAATAATTCTGACATCCACGTAGATTGGTCTGTTTGAACCTACCCTTTCGATTTCTCCTGTTTCTATTGCTCGAAGCAATTTTGCCTGGGTTTTCAAGCTCATTTCTCCTATCTCGTCAAGGAAAAGCACTCCCCCATTAGCAGCTTCAAATTTTCCTATTTTTCTTTCTATAGCTCCTGTAAAGGAGCCTTTTTCGTGTCCGAAAAGTTCACTTTCTATAAGTTCCTCTGGAATGGCTGCACAGTTTAGACTTACAAAAGGGCCCTTCTTTCGCTTGGATAGCAAATGAATGGCCCTTGCCACCAATTCTTTTCCACTACCGCTTTCTCCTTTTATTAAAACAGTTGCGTCTGTTCTTGAAACTCTTCTTATGTCTTCCCAGAGTCTCTGCATAGGTTCTGATTCTCCCACCAGTGAAAATCCCCATTTTTTTCGTGGGTGTTCCTTCCCTCTATTTACAGCCTTTTCCACAGATAAAATCAGGTCTTCTTCTTTAAAAGGGTAGATAAGCACATCAAAGGCTCCCTTTTTAATTAATTCAACAGAGTGAGAAATATTCTGATGTTCAGTTATTACTATAACCGGGATGCCTTTATCTTCTGATGCTTCCAGTATATCTTCAATTTCTAATGTTTCATCAACAATTATAAGGGCTGGATTGGAAGAAAAAAGCTTGGGTAAAGCCTGTGGTGAGGAGTCTATTCTTTCGATTTCATATGAGTCAAGAATTTTATGGATATCCTTTTTGTCAGAAAGAACAAGAATTTTTTCCATACTTCTATTATAAAGAACTAGCCATCAAAGAGAAAATAGGAAAGCTCTCTTCCAAAAAGGTATAATGAAAATGATGAACCTCAAAAATTTTTTGGCCCTTATAGTTTTGATAGGTATCTTGATAGTTGGGTATCAGGCATTGTTTACAGAAGCTTCCCGAATAAGAGGAACAGTAAAAGCCTGCGTCCGTTCTCTTGAAAGGCTTAACCCTTCACTTGATTGTCTGTGTGAGGATTTTGTGGAAATAGATTATACAAAAAAAGACGCTTTAAGTGATTGGAATAAGTACAGGCAGGAATTTGAAAAAATTTCCATTAGATATGTTCTCTACGATATTGAACACAGAGGAGCGTGGGCATCTGCCAGAATAAAAGTAAGGGCAACTTGCAGAATAAAGGGAAAAACATATTTACTTGCTGGCACACCAATGGGGTATGAAACAGGATATCTTTCGTTAAGAAAAAGAGATAGAAAATGGTGTATAAGAAGATTGGACCTCCCGAGCTTGAGAGACTGGATCGGGCAAAGATAAAGGTAGGGACTTCCGGCTTTGTTTATAAGCACTGGAGAGGAATTTTTTATCCTGAGAAATTGCCTCAGTCATCCTGGCTTGAGCATTACATGCTTTTCTTTCCTGTTGTAGAACTCAATGTAACATTTTATAGACTTCCAAAGCCTGAGACTTTTATTCAATGGAAAAATAGAGCACGTGAATATTTTTCGTATATTCTGAAACTTTCTAGGATTATTACCCATAGAAAGAGGTTAAAGGTTGCTCCTGAGGACATAGAAAGGCATCTCGGAAACTACCGCTTGCTTGAGAAAAAACTGGAGCTTGTTCTTATCCAGCTTCCCGGAAATCTTAAATATGATATAGGGCTTTTGAAGAATTTTATTGAAATGTTACCGATGGACATTGAGTTTTCTTTTGAATTCAGAAGTCCCTCCTGGTGGAGAGAGGATATTTTTGAGCTTCTCAGGGAAAGGGGTATGGGAATAGTGATAACTGACTGGAAAGGCATGCCCGATGAATACCCCGAGGGCTTTGTAATTTACTATGTTAGAAGGCATGGTCCGACTTCCCGCTATTCTTCTTCCTATACGGAAGAATACCTTAATTCCCTTGCGGAGAGACTGGTTTCCCTTCCAGGAAGAAAATACATCCTTTTTAACAACGATTTCGGTGGATACGCAGTGCAGAACGCCTTCTACCTGCAACAGAAGATAGTCTCAATGCTCCCATGATATAATTTTTATGAATGGATTATCCTTTAATAATAAACGACATAGTAAGGCTTGGGGCTCATCCTTCAGATTTTTTCCATAGGGCAAAGAATCTCAATATTAACTATCCCAAGAAAAAACTCGATTTTATCCTTAGCATTGCAAATGAGGCAGAACTGCTTTCTGTAGCGGGAAAGGGCTGGAGAAAGGGTAAGAAGTTTTCCCAGCTTTTGAAGGGGAATGTAGGGAGATATTGGTATTTACTTTATTCCACGTTTCTTGAGACAGAGTCATGGGATGAGCTTCCACTGGTAGTTAATCTCAAATCCATGGGAGAAAGAGAAACTCCTGGAGGAGCAAGGAAATTTGTAATAAGCGAACTTCAGGAGGGAGAACCAAAAGAGGCTTTCAAAAGAAGATTAAGAGAGAAGTACCCTGAATTTTATAGAAAAGGCGGTGTCTGGAAGCTGAGAAGAGAAAAAAGGGCCCCTGAATGGGAAGAGCTTGAGGGCCCTCTTATTGACTTGATTTTGAAGGAACTTGAATGGTTGAACGTTCTCGACTCAGGAGAAAAAATAAAATTTACACCAGCAGGAAAGGACATTATAAAAGGTAAAATACCTGATTTTATATTCGAAAAACCTGTTGTAAAACCGGATTACGAAGTGATTGCGAGGGTAAAAATTCATCCAGGGGATCTATATTTCCTGGAAAGAGTGGCTGAACCGGTATCTTGTGATGGCATATACATTTACAGAATATCAAGGCAATCAGTTTTATCCTTGATAGAGAAGGGCCAGAAACCAGAGGACATTCTTAAAGCTATGAGAAATTGGGGAGAGCTACCTGTTAACCTTGAAGAAAACATAAAAACATGGGGAGCTAGATTTTCTAAATTAAAGTTAAAATTCGGTATAGTTGTTGAATTTGAGAGTCCCTATCTTTTAAAAGAAGTATTACAAATAAAGGAAATTGGAGAAATTTTGAGACCTGTGGGAGAAAAAACCGCAATCGCAAAAGTTGAAGACATGGCAAAGTTGAAAAAACTTCTGAGGTCAAACGATTACTATGCAGAGGTCCCCAGGAAATGGGAATCCAAGAAAATTCTGTATCTAAATGAAGAAGAAAGAAAGGTGTTGAAAAAAGTTTTAACCGATTCCCTGGAAGAGCTAAAATTTCCCTATAATTTAACTATAGAGGAGATAATAGACAAGTTATGATTCCATTAAAAGACGACATCCCTTCGGAATCTACCCCTTTTGTTAATTACGGTTTAATTGTATTAAACTTTCTAGTATTCTTTTATGAACTTGCTCTGTCTCCTAAAGCTTTACACCTTTTTATATTTAATTTTGGATTTGTGCCTTTGAAGTTTTCTCAGGCTCTGACATGTGCATCATGTCCCCTTCTGGAAGCTGTTTTTCCGATTTTCTCTTCAATGTTTATCCATGGTGGGTGGTTCCATCTTCTTGGAAACATGCTCTTTCTCTACATTTTTGGAGACAATGTGGAGGATGCCCTTGGACATCTAAAATACTTTATCTTTTATGTCCTCTCAGGGTTTGCCGCAGCGATTTTCCAGTATCTTATACATCCATTTTCAAGCGTTCCAATGATAGGAGCCTCTGGAGCTATAGCAGGGGTGTTGGGGGCATATTTTATACTTTATCCCTATGCCAGAGTCTTCACTCTGGTTTTCCTGTTTTTCTTTATAGATATTATTCCAATTCCTGCGTTCTTTTTTCTTATCTTGTGGTTCTTTATACAATTTTTGAATGGAAGTGCTTCCCTTGCAATGCCTGGAGCTGGAGGAGTTGCCTGGTGGGCACATATTGGAGGATTCCTGGCCGGGATGGCAATGATATTGCTTTTCAGAAAAAAAACCAGGCCCAGATATAGATATTACAGGCCCTGGTAAGGAGGGGAAAATGAACTATTTTGATCTTTTCTGGATATTTCTACTTTTCCTCGCTTTGCTTCCCTCTTTGAAACAGAGGATGATGGAAGGAGCTAGGGTCAGGCTTATAAGGGAAATAGAGAAGCGACGTGGCTCAAGGGTAATTCTTCTCATTCACAGACAGGAGTCCATGAATTTTCTCGGCATTCCAATTCTGAAATATATTGATATAAATGACTCTGAGCAAATTCTAAGAGCCATTAGAATGACTCCCCCCGATATGCCCATTGACCTTATAATTCATACCCCTGGTGGACTTGTTCTCGCCGCTGAGCAAATAGCAAGAGCATTGAAGGCACACAGAGGAAAAGTCACAGTGTTTGTGCCCCATTATGCAATGAGTGGGGGCACTCTAATAGCCCTATCTGCTGATGAAATAGTAATGGATGAAAATGCTGTTCTTGGCCCTCTTGACCCCCAGATAGGGCAGTTTCCAGCTGTGAGCATTATAAAAGCAGCGGAGATGAAAGACCCAAAAGATATGGATGACAATACCCTTATTCTTTTGGATGTGGCAAAGAAAGCAATTAAGCAGATGAAAGAATTTGTAGAAGAGCTTCTATATGAAAAAATGGGAGAGAGAGCAGGAGAAATATCTGAAAAGCTTACTTCTGGTGGATGGACACATGACTATCCCCTTACAATAGATAAATTAAAGGAACTCGGGTTAGAGGTTTCCACTGAAATTCCCACCTTGGTTTACGATTTAATGGAGCTATTCCCTCAACCTATACAGCACAGGCCTTCAGTTCAGTTTATACCTTTCCCTTACAAAAAAGAGGGGAAAAATATTGAAAAATAGAAAAATTGTTCTATCTTTTAATTTATAGCCCGGCTCCCTCGTCACGTAAAGTGACGCAAATCCAAGGGATTGTAGGGAAAGGCCGGGCAATTTTTTTATAAGCTTTTTGGTTGGACATCAGCGAAAATTTAAATAAGTCTGATTCAGCAAGACCGGTTTGAGAATATCCAGGCAAATTATTTTATGGTTTTTCTGAGAAGAGCTTTACTTTTTCAAAAGACTTTTTCCTGCCTTCCTTCCTATTACTTTCATATATTAAGCTCTTCCGCAAATGTACTGATATGTAAATTTACATGTTGAAATTTTTTGATATTAACAAAATATTGTGGTAAAAAATTTTTAGAGCACAAAATATTGAGGAGGAAAAATGAAATGGCTTGTCAGAAAAAGGGATGGTGGAATTGTTGAATATGAACGAAAAAGGATTGAGTTTGCTATTTTCAGGGCAATGAAAGCTACAGGAGTGGACGGTGATTTTATAGGAGTAGCAAGAGATGTAGAGAGACACCTTTATGAGAATTTTTTCATTAAAGGGAATGTTCCGCATGTGGAAGAAATCCAGGATCAGGTAGAGCGAGCACTTATGAAGGCTGGGTATGAGGAGGTTGCTAAAGCCTATATTCTTTACAGACAGAAAAGGGCTGAGGCAAGAGACTTATTTGCAGTTTTTTCTTCAGCTGAGGAAATAATAGAGAAATATCTCAATCAGAATGACTGGAGAGTAAGGGAAAATTCCAATATGAGTTATTCACTACAAGGACTTAATTTTCATATTTCTTCTTCCCTGACCGCCCGCTATTGGCTTAATAAGATTTATACTGAGCCAATTAGACGAGCTCATAGTGAGGGAGAGTTCCACATCCATGACTTGGGTGTTCTTGCCCCATATTGTGTAGGATGGGACCTGAAAGACCTGCTTTTGAGAGGATTTGGAGGGGTTGCCGGGAAAGTGGAGGCTTCTCCTGCCAGACATTTCAGGACCGCCCTTGGCCAGATTGTTAATTTTTTCTACACCTTGCAGGGTGAGGCAGCAGGTGCTCAGGCCTTTTCCAGTTTTGATACCTACCTTGCACCATTTGTGGCGAAAGATGGGCTTTCGTACGAACAGGTGAAGCAGGCAATGCAGGAATTTCTTTTTAACGTTAATGTGCCCACAAGAGTTGGATTCCAGACGCCGTTTACAAACCTCACTTTTGACCTTAAGGTTCCAGAATTCATGAAGGAAGAGAAAGCGATAGTCGGAGGCGAAGAAATAAATGCGACTTATGGAGAATTTCAAAAAGAAGTTAATATGATAAACCGTGCATATGCAGAACTAATGATGCAGGGAGATGCAAAGGGAAGAATATTTACCTTTCCGATTCCCACATACAACATTACCAGGGATTTTGACTGGGAGAATGAGGCTCTTAAACCAATATGGGAAATGACAGGGAAATACGGCATTCCTTATTTTTCCAATTTTGTTAATTCAGATATGAAGCCCGAGGATGCCCGAAGCATGTGCTGTAGATTGAGACTGGATACCAGGGAACTGAAAAAGAGGGGAGGCGGGCTTTTTGGGGCAAATCCGCTTACCGGTTCTATTGGGGTGGTAACCATCAACATGCCGAGAATTGCCTATCTGTCGAGGAGCAAAGAAGAATTTTTGGAAAAGCTTGAGACATTAATGGAAATAGCAAAGGACAGCCTTGAAATAAAGAGAAAGATAGTGGAAGACCTTACAGAAAAAGGGTTGTTTCCATACTCACGTGTTTATCTTGAAGAGATAAAGAGGCTTGAGGGAAAATACTGGGCCAACCATTTTTCAACCATCGGCCTTATAGGAATGAATGAGGCAGCTCTAAATCTCCTTGGGGTTAGCATTTCAGACCCTGAAGCTCGCCAGTGGGCAATAGAAATCTTGACCTTCATGAGAAAAAAGCTTTCTGATTTTCAGGAAGAGACCGGAAATCTTTACAATCTCGAAGCCACCCCCGCTGAGGGAGCTTCTTACAGGCTGGCTAAGAGAGACAAGGAAAAATTTCCTAATATCATAACCTCCGGCTCTGTGAATGCCCCTTATTATACAAACTCAGTACACATGCCCGTGTATGAAGCTGAAGACATTTTTCAGGTGCTGGAACATCAGGACGATCTGCAGGTTCTGTTTACAGGAGGCACAGTGGTTCATCTCTTCATTGGAGAAGCCATATATGACTGGAGGATGGTAGAGAGTCTTGTTAGGAAAATCGTAAACAATTACAGGATGCCCTATTTTAGTATTACCCCTACATTTTCAATTTGTCCTGTTCATGGATACATTGCAGGGGAACACTATTATTGCCCGTATCCTCATAGCGATGAGGAAATTGCCCGATTTGGGGTGGAGGTTGAAATGAATAAAGAAGAGTTAAAAGAATTTCAGGATGGAGCTTACAGGATTGTAGAGGATTCCGAGTCTTCTTCAGCACGGACTGATGGGTTAAATAATGTAAAGATAGTTATAAAAAGAGTCTAATTTTGGAGGTAAAAATGAAGATAAAAGTAATTCCCACGGAAGTTTATTCAAGAGTGGTGGGATATTATCGTCCGGTACAGAACTGGAATAAAGGAAAACAGGAGGAATTTAAGCAGAGGAAATATTTGAAAGGGTATAGAGT
>JAGHBF010000013.1 GCA_021161165.1 Candidatus Aminicenantota bacterium | reverse complement strand
GTTGCGGGGCTGGTCCACGTCGCAGCCGCGGTTGGCGGCGATGTAGTAGGCCAGCAACTGGAGCGGAACGGCCACGAGGATCGGGCTGAAGGGCTCGTAGCACGCGGGCACCCAGAGGATGTCGTCGCTGTGGGCCTTGATCTCCTGGCAGCCGATGGTGGCCACGTTGAGGCAGATGCCGCTTCGCGCCCGGATCTCCTGGATGTTCGAGACCACCTTGTCGTAGGTGTCGCCCTCGACGGCCACGGAGACCACCGGCAGCTTGTCGGTCACCAGGGCGATGGGGCCGTGTTTCATCTCGCCGGCAGGATATCCCTCTGCGTGGATGTAAGAGATTTCTTTAAGTTTAAGGGCACCTTCAAGGGCAATTGGATAGTTCAGGTTCCTTCCAAGATAGAGGGCATTTTTTGCACTGGAAATTTCCTTAGCTAATTCCCTGATGTTTTCCTTTTCAAGCACAAGGAGCTCTTCCACCTTAAGTGGTAGTGATAGAAGATGGTTGAAGAGAAGCTGTTCTATATCTCTTCTTAAAGTACCCCTCTCCCTTCCAAGTTTTAATGCAAGGAGAAAAAGCACCGCAAGCTGTGTGGTAAAAGCCTTTGTGGACGCTACCGCTATTTCAGGACCTGCATAGGTGTATATTGTGCTGTTGGCTTCCCTTGTCAGGGTGCTTCCAACTACATTGCATATTGCGAGAATTTTCGCGTTATCCTCTTTTGCCTTTCGAATTGAACCCAGAGTGTCTGCGGTTTCCCCTGACTGGCTTATTGCAATGACAAGGGTCTTTGGATTTAAAATCGGGTCTCTGTATCTGAATTCAGAGCCGTAGTCAACTTCCACAGGAATTCTTGCGAGTTTCTCTATGTAGAATTTTCCTACCAGCCCTGCATGATAGGATGTTCCACAGGCAACGATAACGATTTTTTCTATATCAGGAGGCGAAAGTGGCAGAGTTTCTTCGAAAATAATTGTTTCATTTTCTTTATCCATCCTGGGATAAAGGGTATCCGATAAAGCCCTGCCCTGTTCAAAGATTTCTTTTAGCATGAAGTGCCTGTACTCTCCTTTTTCTGCCTGGGATATTTCCCAGGGGATGGTTACAGGGTTTTTTCCTGTGTAATTACCTTTCAGGTCGAACACTTCAACCTTTTCCTTTGTGATTCTTGCCATCTCGAAATCTTCCAGGAATATTGCTTTTTTTGTCCATGGCAGGAATGCTGGAACATCCGATGCGATAAAATTTTCTCCTTCTCCCAGACCAATCACAAGGGGACTATCCTTTCTTGCTGCATACAGGGTCCCTGGTTCATCTTTAAAAAGCGCTACTATTGCGAAGGAACCATCAAGCTCTTTTACAGCCTCTCTGAAGGCCGAAAAATTATCCGTATTGTTTTTGAGATTTTCCTCTATGAGATGTGCAATAACCTCGCTATCTGTCCGGGAAAAAAATTTATGCCCTTTGTTTTTCAGAGTTTCCTTTAGATTTTTGTAATTTTCTATTATTCCATTGTGCACAATGGCTACTTTTCCGTTTTCATCCATATGCGGATGCGCATTAAAATCACTTGGTTCACCATGAGTGGCCCACCTTGTATGTCCTATCCCGGAAAAAACGTCAAATCTCCATTCCCCGAGTACTGAAAACAGCTCGTCCACCCGTCCCCTTTTTTTGTAAATGTGTATGCTGTGGTTTTCGTTATTCATAAAGGCCACACCCGCTGAATCGTATCCTCTGTATTCAAGACGCTTCAGGCCCTCAAGTATTTTTGACTTTACATCTGAGCCTGCTACAATGCCGATTATTCCACACATATTGAAACCTTCCTTTTATTATAGACTTTTTATGTTATTTTTTTTCTGGGCCTTATAATTACTTCGTATTCCCTGGACTCTCCCACAAAGGAAGCTACCAGGTCTGCAAGCAGCTCCAGAGTTGATTCAGGAGGAGGAGCTAAGTTTTTTGGGAGCTTGAGCTCTAATTTGATGTTTCCAAACATTCCGACATATTTTTCGTCCTTTTTCCTCCATGACCCAAGAAATTTGTTTATTCTATCCTCAATTTCTTCCTCAGGAGCGCCAGCGATAGCAAACAGCACTCGCTTTGGTAGATCCAAAAGCTGGGGGTACTTTTCGACGTAGGGAAATAGCTTGCTCAGTGAGGCCATTTTAACTACATAGGTGCGACTCTTCCCTATTTTCATCGCGATTGCTGTGTCCGAAAGAGATGTGTTTTGTCTTATGGTAATAATTGCCCTCGCTTCATCAAAAGGGTGAAGTTCCTCTCTCTGTATGTTTTCCACCAGCTGGAGCAGGGAGCTTTCCACATTAAGCTCGTCAAGAACCACCGCAGGAACAGTTCTGAGGCCGAGGAACCTTGCAGCCATTACTCTTCTGTGCCCAATAACCAGCTTGTATTTTCCATCACCGTTTTTGATTAGAACTACGGGCTGAAGAATTCCCACTTCCTCCATGGAAAGAGCGAGCTCCCTGATTGCCTCAGAATCCACCCTGCTTCTTATCCCATCCCCGTCAACAATTGAAGTAACTTCTACCTCACTTAAATTTAGCTTTTTGTTGTTTTTAAGTATTGCAAGCTCAAATTTTCCCGCTGAGGGTAAGGCCCTTTCATATTTAGTTAACATTTTCCCACCCCTTTTATCAATATTTATCAAAATGATAGTGCAAATTTTATGCCAGCTAAAGGATTACAGAGAAAGCAGTTAAACGGCTATATGGAGTCTAAAAAATTAGATTAAAAATTCTAAAAATGAGACATTGAATATCATAATGAGACCCTCTTTGTTTCATTTTGATACTGATAAATATTTTTCTCCAATTTTATAATCCTTCCCCATGG
>JAGHBF010000117.1 GCA_021161165.1 Candidatus Aminicenantota bacterium | reverse complement strand
TTTCAGACCAAACAGGATATATTTATTTTTGCATCTTCCGGTACAGGGGCAATGGAGGCCGCAGTAGCAAATCTCCTTTCCCCTGGCGATGAGGTTATCACCATAAATGGTGGTAAATTTGGAGAAAGATGGGGAGAAATTGCAAGGGCATGGGGTCTAAATGTTCATGAGATAGTTCTTGAATGGGGTGAACCCTATACAGGAGATCAACTTTATGAAGAACTTAAAGCTCATCCCAATGTTAAAGCGGTTTTCGCTACACTCAGCGAAACCTCTTCAGGATCTGTATATGATATTAAATCTTTTGCTGAGGCTACTGCAAAAACAGATGCTGTGCTTGTTGTAGATGCTATTAGCGGTCTTGGTGCCACACCCTGTCCAATGGATGAGTGGGGAGTAGATGTCATTGTGGCGGGTTCTCAGAAAGCTCTTATGATTCCTCCAGGACTTGCCTACATAGCGCTTTCAGAAAAGGCATGGAATCTGGTGGAAAATTCGAAATTTCCCAAATACTACTTTGACCTTAAGGCATACAAGAAGAGCCTTGGAAAGAAGACCACTCCTTATACCCCGGCTATTTCACTTATCATCCAGCAGAAGAAAACAATTGATTTTATAAAGAAAATGGGGCTTGAGACAATATTTGAACATCATAGAATCCTTGCAGATGCAACGAGAGCAGCGGTTCAAGCTCTGGGGCTTGAGCTTCTCTCCAAAATCCCTGGTAATATTGCAACTGCGGTTAAAGTCCCTGAGGGAGTTGATGGTATAGCCCTCGTAAAGACGGTTCAGAAAAAATACGGAGTTTATATAGCAGGAGGTCAAAGTTCATACAAGGGGAAAATTTTCAGAATAGCACACCTTGGTTATATGAGTGCTTTTGATATAATCACCGCAATCTCTGCTGTGGAAATGGCCCTTGCTGAGCAGGGATACAAATTTGATATGGGGGCTGGGGTAAAAGCTGCTATGGAAATTTTCAGGAGGGAATGGAAATGAAAATACTTGTTTGCGACAAGATAGCGCCTGAGGCGCTGGAAGAACTTAAAAAATTGGGAGAAGTAGTTTTTAAAACAGGGATGGAACCTGAGGAGCTTAAAAAGGAAATAGCAGATGCTGATGTTGCGGTGGTTCGTTCAGCAACAAAACTCAGGAGAGAGATAATTGAGGCGGCAAAGAACCTTAAACTCATAGTAAGGGCTGGAATTGGCCTTGACAATATAGACCTTGATGCTGCAAAGGAGAAGGGGATAGAAGTGAGAAATACTCCTGCTGCAACATCTATTTCCGTTGCAGAACTTGTATTTGCACATATGCTGGCTGCTGCGAGGATGCTACCAATGGCATACACTTCAATGAAGGCTCATAAATGGGAAAAGAAGCTCTTTCAGGGGTTTGAGCTCTACGGAAAAACCCTTGGAATTATCGGTTTCGGTAGAATCGGTCGCGAGGTTGCAAAAAGAGCGATTTGTTTCGGTATGAAAGTTCTCTGGTACGATGTTGTTGATGTGGAAACTGACATAGAGGCAAAGAGAGTCTCTTTCGATGAGCTACTTTCTTCCTCTGATTTTATAACACTCCATGTGCCGTTGCTTCCTCAAACAAAATACATGATTAACAGTGAAACTATCTCCAAAATGAAGGACGGTGTGGTTCTGGTTAATGCTGCCAGAGGGGGCGTTGTTGAAGAAAAGGCTGTTCTTGAGGCTCTTGAATCAGGGAAAATAGCTTTTTACTGCGTAGATGTCTTTGAAAAAGAACCTACAGACAATTTTGCACTCATAGACCATCCAAAGGTTATTCCAACTCCACATATAGGAGCTTCTGCGAAGGAAGGACAGTTCCGTGCTGGAATGGAAGTTGTGAGAATTGTGAGGGAATTCTTCTCCTAATGGAAGAAGACCTGGACCTGCTTCTGGAAAAACAGCAGGTATATACAGTAAAGCAGCTAAGTCTTATAATAAAGAACGAAATTGAAAAGCTTGGCTATGTATATGTGAGAGGTGAGGTTTCAAATGCTCACCTCTCACATGCTGGCCATTTTTACTTTGACCTTCGCGAAGAAAATTACACCATTTCAGTAGTGCTTTTTAAGAGCAGGACCCGAGGACTCATAAGATATCCAAAGGATGGCGAGAAGATTGAAGTGGGAGGAAGACTTACTACCTACGAGGGGAAAAGCCAATATCAAATAATAGCTGACGTTCTTGTTCAGAGAGGAATAGGTGAGTTAAGAGAAGCTGTTGAAAAGCTCAAGAAAAAACTAATGGCAGAAGGTCTTTTTGCAGAAGAGCACAAAAAGCCTCTTCCCCTTCTTCCAAGAAGAATAGGAGTGGTAACTTCTCCTCACGGTGCAGCAATTATGGATATAATCAGGACCATAAGAAGAAGAAATTCTGCTGTTCATATTTTCCTGTATCCAGTTAGGGTTCAGGGTGAAGGAGCAGAAGATGAAATTGCAAGAGGAATAGAGATATTTAACAGATGGGGTCAGGTGGATGTTATTATAGTGGGTAGAGGAGGAGGGAGTTTTGAAGACCTGATGGCCTTTAATACTGAAAAAGTAGCCAGAGCTATATTTGCATCAGAAATTCCGGTTATTTCGGCTGTCGGGCATGAAGTGGACTTTACAATAGCAGACTTTGTTGCTGATTTAAGGGCAGCTACACCAACAGCTGCAGCAGAACTTGTTATAAAAAGCCGGCAGGAACTCAAGGAAAAACTCGATGCAATAGAGGCAAATCTTATATCAATGCTTAAGGCTCTGATAAACAGAAGAAGAAGGGAATTTCTGGAAGCGGAGCGAGGGTTAAGAGCTATTGAAACCAGATTTTTTAATATTCTGAGGGATTATGACAGAATTTATGAAAGACTAATCCATTCACTTCCTCGTAGTCTTGAGACAAAAAGAAGAAGACTGTCTTCTCTGACCCTGTCCCTTTTGAGAATATCTCCCACATCTCAAGCAACGAGGAAAATAATGCAATTAAGAGAAAGACTGACAGCGGCATCTCCTTCATCGAGAGTGGCGTTTTATCGAGAGAAATTAAGGGGTTTCGAGAATCAACTATCAAGAACCATAACTATTTCGTTAGAAAAAAGAGAAAAAGAACTGGAAAAATTCGTCTCTCAACTTAGAATGCTGAGTCCTTATTCAGTGCTGGAGAGAGGATATTCTATAGTTCTTAAGGATAAGAAAGTAATAAAAGATTCTGCTCAGGTGAAGAAGGGAGACCGTATTGAAATAAAACTTCACAAGGGAAAACTTGATGCCCAGGTCAAAGGAACCTGGACCCTTCCTATTGAATAAAAAATTTACCCTTTATATGTTGAAATTTTAAAGCCGTGTATAGTTTGTAGTAGTTTATAACCACGCTGATGGTTAATATAACCAGATTTTTATAAATACCCTTTTAAACACAGGTGATATTTGATTTCCAGTACTGGGTTAAGATGGCAAAATCCAGCCGATAACCAGCCTCAAAATTGATTCGATTAAATCCACATTCATTTTTCTTCCTTTATTTATTTTTGTGCAAACACAGAGATAGGTGATAATCTGGCTTTCTCTTAAAAAGGCTATAAATTCTTGTAAAGAGGAGTCTGTAATTGTATACTTTAGCCTATGAAGATAGCGGTTTTTGGCACAGGATATGTTGGACTTGTAACTGCTCTTGGTTTTGCAAAATTCGGACATAGTGTATATGGAATAGACAGGGATGAGGAAAAGATAAAAGCTCTTAATTCCGGGAAAGTACCTTTTTTTGAACCTGGACTTGATGAGCTTCTATTGGAAGTTCAGGGAAAAGGACTTGTTAAATTTTCAACAGATGGGAAGGAAGCTGTGGAGGATTCAGAAGTAATCTTCATCTGTGTTGGAACCCCTCCACTTGAAGATGGGAGAGCAGACCTTTCGCAGGTTGAGGATGTTGCAAGATTTATTGCAGAAAATATGAAGGAATACAAAGTTATAGTGGAAAAGAGCACAGTCCCTGTAAAGACCTCATACTGGATAAAAAGGATAATGAACCTATACAGGGAAAAAGATGTAGGATTTGATGTAGTGAGCAACCCTGAGTTTTTGAGAGAGGGCTCAGCTCTTGAGGACTTTCTCTATCCAGAGAGGATAGTAGTTGGGGTGGAGAGCAGAAAAGCCAGGGAAAAGATGGAGGAACTTTACAGGGATTTTGACGCACCAATACTTTATACAGACGTCGAAACAGCAGAAATAATAAAGCATGCCTCCAATTCATTCCTTGCTATGAAAATTTCCTTTATAAACATGGTGGCCGATCTTTGCGAGAAGGTGGGAGCAGATGTTGAAATGGTGGCAAAAGGAATGGGTCTTGACTCGAGAATAGGCCAGAAATTTTTGAAGGCTGGTGTAGGCTTTGGGGGGAGCTGTTTTCCCAAGGATCTGAGGGCCTTCTACAGAATTGCAGAGGATGAAGGTGTTGATTTTTCCCTTTTGAAGGAAGTAGAAAAAATCAACGAACTAAGGCCTGTCAAATTTGTTGAGAAAATGAAAAATGTTCTCTGGAATCTGAAGGGGAAGAGAATAGGAATTCTTGGTCTTTCCTTCAAGCCCAATACAGATGATGTTAGGGAAGCTCCATCTTTGAAAATAATAAAACTGCTCAAGAAAGAGGGCGCAGAGATTTTTGCCTATGACCCTGTGGCATCTGAGAATGCCAGAAAGGTAATGCCTGAACTTAACTGTCTTTCTTCTCCATACGAAATTGCAGAAGGTGCCAACGCCATTGCTCTTATAACGGAGTGGGATGAGTTCAGGGGGTTAGACTGGAAGAAAATAAAAGATAACATGGAAACTCCGTTAATCTTTGACGGAAGGAATTTTCTCGAGGGGAGAAAACTTGCTTCTCTCGGCTTTGAGTATTACCCTGTAGGAAGAAAACCATTTGGCAGGATGAATGGTTGAAATTCCCTCTGATTTCCTCCAGAGATACAGTGAAATTCTTGGAGAAGCACTTCTTCAGGATCTTGTCAAGTATATTTTTAAGCCTTTGAGACGGTCTCTTCGAGTAAATACACTTAAAGCAGAACCCCAGGAAATAAAAATTCTGCTTGAGGAAAAAGGATATAGACTTGAACCTGTTCCATGGGCAAAAGAAGGGTTCTGGGTTTATGGTGAAGGAGATGGGAAATCTACAGGAAAAGAACTTTACCACCTGATGGGCCTCTATTATATTCAGGATGCATCCTCAATGGTTCCTCCTCTTGTGCTTCAGCCTCAACCAGGCGAGACAGTGCTGGACATGGCAGCAGCTCCCGGCGGGAAAGCAACTCATATAGCAGCTCTAATGCAAAATGAGGGGGTGCTTGTAGCAAATGAACCTCTTTTATATAGAGCAAAAGTGCTTGTGGGGAACCTGGAGAGAATGGGTGTGAGGAATTCTGCTCTTACCATCTTAAAGGGAAATAGTTTTGGGTGGAGATTTTCAAATTTCTTTGACCGCATTTTGCTGGATGCTCCCTGCTCTGCAGAGGGAAGCACAAGAAAAGAGGAGGGTTTTTTTGATAAATTATGGAACCTTTCATATATAAGGAGGGCTAGAAATGTGCAGAAGGCACTTATAGTCTCTGCTATACATTCTTTGAAGCCGGGGGGGATTCTTGTGTATTCCACCTGCACCATGACGCCCGAGGAGAACGAAGAAATACTTGCCCATGCACTTGACAGGTTTGGAGAGAAAATAGAAGTTATTGATGTAAAATTGAAGGGTCTTAAAACGATGCCCGGCATTCCGGCTTTTGAAGATAAGGTTTATCCAGAAAAAGTCAGAAAAATTGCGAGAATATGGCCTTTTTTGAATGATACGGAAGCATTCACTGTTTTTGCTCTCATCAAAAAAGAGGAAACTTTTCCCGCAGCTGTAAAAAGGGGAAAAAAACCCGAGGGAAAGCTTCATGGAAAATTGGTAGATTCAGGTCTGAAAAAAGACCTTTTGGAATTCCTTAAACCCTATGGAGATTTTGAATTTTTGAAAAGAGAAAGACTGGTGCTTTCTGGAGATCATATCTGGTATCAGCCTGTGAAGTTTCTCCCGCTTTTTGAAAGAACATCCCTTAACAGGGCAGGGGTAAAAATTGCAAGAGTATATAATAACGGAACTTTCAGACCTACTCATGCTTTTTTACTTGCGTTTTCTGAGTATTTTACAGGTTTGAAAAGGGTTCTGGATGAAGAAGAGGCTTTTGATTTTGCAACAGGGAAAAATCTTAACGATCTTTCAGAATATCCCAGAGAGTTCATTCCCCTGTTTTTTAGAAGTTATCCACTTGGCTGGGGAAAAAAGAATGAGAGAGTGCTTCTAAACAAATTGCCTACACCTCTTGTCCTGAGGTGAATTAATTCAGTCCTGCCTTGGATTTTACCTCCTTGACTATTCTATGGATCTCTGTACCAATAGATTTTGTAATACAATCGTTCAGGGGCATTTCTATTGACTGATCATCGAAGGCAGCAATTTGCACTGCCCAGGCATCTGCATAATGCGGATATACGAATCCACCACCTCTCACAAGTACAGTAGGGATTCCTTTCTCCTTCACAATTTTTGAAAGGATTACTGCAACTTCTCTATAACCAGCCTTGCTTATTGAGAGATTGGCAACATAACAGCCACAGTGACCATCTACTCCCATTTCCACTATTAGAAAATCCGGTGATTCTCTATTTATAAGTGGTGGAATAATCTCTGAAAAGGCATATACGAATTCCTCTGATCCTGATAAAGGAGGGAGAGGGACGTTTATATTGGTTTTATGTGTTTCTTCTATGTATCCTGTAAGGTAAGGATACAGGGTGGCAGGGTCCTGATGAAAAGATACTGTAATGATATCTTCTTCTTCGCCGAATGCTCTTTGAATTCCATCTCCATGATGAGCGTCATAATCAATAATCATTACTTTTTTCCCCTCTTTTCTTAATTTCTGAATTGAAATTCCTGTGTCTGAAAATATACAGAACCCCCGACCGGTTTCAGGGAATGCATGATGCCATCCTCCGGCTAGATTTATCCCGAGACCCTCTTGCTTAGCTATTTCTACTGCCTTTAGAGTGGCTCCTACAGACCATGCGGCAGCTTCATATATACCTTTGAATCCAGGAGTATCAGGAGAAATATCCGGATATCCTTTTCTGCTTATCTCCTTAACCTTTTGAATGTAATCTGTGGTGTGAAATAGGGCAATTTCACTTTCCTCCGCCATGGAAAAATCCGAGATTTCAAAGTTTAATCCAAGTTCATAAAACCGCTGTATAGCCTTTTCATATCTATCGCCTCTCATGGGATGGTTGTTACCCAGGTGCAGAAGAGAAAGTTTTTCTGAGAATACTATCTTCATTTTTTCCTCCTTCTGTTAAAATTATATTTTAAAGGAGACTAAAATGAATGAATTAATTGTAGTAATAGGCAGCAATGATGGTATCAGGGTTTTCAATGGACATTTAGGAGACTCAAAGAAATTCTATATCTATAAGGTTATGAGGAAGGGAGGTTGGAGTCTTCTAAGAGAAATTGAGAACACTTTTCCAGAAGAAAAGGTACACGGAGGACCGGAAAAAATGAAAAATGTTCTTTCTCTGATAGGGAATGTAGATATTCTTGTAAGCAAAAAGAACAGCCCAAATTTTAAAAAGATTGCAGCAACAAAGCCCATACAACCTGTTAGAGTTCTCGGAGAAACAGTGGAGGAAGCTTTGAATGCAATAGTGGAAAATTTTGAGCTTTTGTCAAGCATGATTGAAAAAAGGAGGAAAGGGTTTAGAGAAGAAAATATTCCCCGACTGGGAAAACCGAGTTAAGAATGAAAAATATAAAAAGGCCCGGAGAATAAATTCCGGGCCTTTTTACAAAATTATCCGTCAGGAATCGCTTTCAGGCTTGTAATAAAAGGAAGCTGGAAGTTCTCCTTTGAATTTTGCAACTGAAAATTCCTTCTTGAAAGTCTGTTTTTCAATGGTAACTGTTAGGATGTATCTTCCAGGCTGTATTCTTTTCTTAAGAAGAATAATGGGATTAAGCGCATTTCCCTGGAGCTTTATTTTTTTATCCATCAATACCTTGCCCTTTGAGTTTTCAACCTTTATCGTTGCTTTTACTTTTTTCGCAGACCATATATAAGCTGTGGGAAGTTTTAAAGGAAATGTTTCAGCCATGTAGCCCATGGAGAACGGGTATACCAGACCATCTCTGACAAAGGCAAGTTCGAAGGTCTTTTTGAAAACATCCGGATCAACTGTTTCCAGTACAGCTCCATCAAGTTTCCACATTCCTCTACCGTGGGTTGCTATTACTATTTCCTTAGCTTTCCTCTGGTATTTCAAATCATAAACAGGAATTGTTGGAAGGTTTGTCCTGAGAGAATACCAGGTTTTTCCGTTGTTAAAGGAAAGGTAAATTCCAAAATCTGACCCAAGTAGTAACCTATCTTTGCCTATTTCCCTTATGACATTAAGAGGTTCTTCTGGAAGATTACCTTTTATTGAGTGCCAGGTCTTTCCAAAGTCGTCAGATGCGTAAACATAGGTGTTGAAGTCATCATCTCTGTATCCTGTAAGAGTGATATAAACCCTGCCCTCTTTGAACCTCGATGCTACTATCCTTGTAACCCATTTCTCGGGAAGGCCTGTATCTATTTCTTTCCATGTTGCTCCATCGTTGTCAGTAAACCAGACTTTTCCATCGTCGGTTCCGACATAAAGTCTTCCGGGTTTAAAATATGACTCTGCAATAGCAGTTATTGTTCCATAAGGAACATCACCCTGAGGTGGGTTGGTTGTTAGGTCAGGACTTATGGGGTACCAGTGGTCGCCTCTATCATAGCTTTTCATTAATCTATTCGCTCCGAGGTAAAGAATAAATGGATTGTATTTTGAGACAAAGAAAGGAGTTATCCAGTTAAACCTTAGAGGTTTTTCCCAAGGTTTCAGCCTTGGTCGTATGAATTTTTGTTTTCCCTTTTCCAGTCTGAAGATATATCCGAACTGGAACGCTGCATAGCGAACCTCCGGATTCGAAGGGTCAAAATCCATGAAACCTCCATCACCACCAAGAATTAATTTCCAGGGTGGGGAATAAGGGCTGCGGAAGTTGTCCGTGCACAGAACACCGTTGTCCTGAGCACCTCCGCATATTTTGTAGAATATTTTCCCCTGTTCTACCTCAACCGTATAGAACTGTGTTATAGGAAGGACTCTGGAATCCTTCCAGGTTTTTCCCCCATCATAGGAAAGGTCAATTCCTCCGTCGTTTCCTAAAATTATTCTGTCAGGATTGGATGGGTCAATCCACATAGCATGATGGTCAGCGTGAACTCCCCTTGTATCTGCTTTTTTCCAGGTTTTACCACCATCGTTAGAGACCATTAATGGTACTCCCAGGATAAAAACTTTGTTGGGATTTTTAGGGTCGACCCTTATTTGTCCGAAATAGTATCCGTAAGTGCTGAAAACCCCTTCTATGTAGTCTTTATTAACTTTTTTCCATGTTTCTCCACCATCTGTAGATTTATATATTTCAGGCCCCACGACTCTTGTTTCAAGAAGGCGGCGCTGGGCATCGTTTAAATGTTCGACTATCATCTTTACAGTAAGCTTTCCTGATTTTACCCATTCTTTTACCTGTTTTGCAGAATAAGGAAGCCTGTTCATGCGAAGAAACGTATTAAGTTCCTTGTCTGATAGTTTTAGAAATTCTTCGTCGGTTATTAATTTTAGTTTTTCAAGAGTGAGACCTCTTTGTTTCTTAGGTGTCTTTTTAGGGGGAATTAGTTTCTGATTATCCATAACAGCGTAAATTATTTTGGGGTTGGAAATCGAATATGCGACGCCAATTCTTCCAACGAACCATCCTGTTGGAAATCCATTTGTCAGCCTTTTCCAGGTTTTACCTCCATCAATAGTTTTCCATAGTCCTGAGCCTTCTCCACTTTCCACAAAGTTCCATGCTCTTCTTTCCCTTTCCCATGTGGCGGCAATTAGTTCGTTAGGATTTACAGGGTTCATTGCTATATCAATAACGCCAGTCTTTTTATTGGTAGGAACTGGTAATTTGACCCAGTGCTTTCCTCCGTCAGTGGTTTTGTAGAGACCTCTAACATTATCGTATGTGTAGAGATGCCCGATTACTGCTACATAAACTATATTCGGATTTTTAGGATGAATAATAATTCTTCCTATGTGATGAGAATCCTCAAGGTCCATGAGTTTCCATGTTTTGCCACCGTCTGTGCTTTTATATACTCCTGTGCCAGCATAAGAACTTCTTGAAGAGTTATTCTCACCTGTTCCAACCCATATAATATTGGGATTGGATGGAGCAACGGCTATGTCTCCTATTGTATAAGTAGCCTCATTGTAAAAAATTGGATAAAAGGTCGTTCCGTTATTATCAGTTCTCCAGACACCACCAGAAGCTGCTGCAACAAGAAATGAAAAAGGTTTTCCAGGAATTGGTTCAATGTCCACAACCCTTCCCTCAACAATAGTGGGTCCCAGTTCCTCCCATTTCATCAGCCTGAACGGTGATGTTTTTGCCATTTCCATGTGTTTTGAAAAGGATGCCAGTCTTTCTGCAGCTGGAGTGGGATTTGCCCAGACCTTGGCCATAAGCTGGCGATCCTTTTTTAGATGGTCTTCTTTCCATCCTGCCATCAGCAGGAATGGGATGAGTAAAATTAAAATTGCTCGTTTCATTTTGCCCTCCTTATATAAATATACGAAATGTAATATATTTTTACCCGAAAAATTTTGGTTTATTCGCGAGAGATTTAAATTTCAGGATTTATCCTAAGTTTAAGAACGATAGGACAATGGTCTGAACCCATAACTTCATCCATGGCATAGGAATCTTCCACAAGATCTATAAGGTCCTCTGATACAAAGAAATAATCAATCCGCCAGCCAATGTTCTTGGCTCTTGCATTAAATCTGTATGTCCACCATGTGTATTGCACTTTTTCAGGATAAAGATATCTGAAAGTATCAATGAAACCATGGGATAGAAATTTGTCTATCCATTCTCTCTCAATGGGAAGGAAACCTGAGTATTTTTCATTAGCTTTTGGGTTTTTCAAGTCTATGGGTTTGTGTGCTGTATTAAGGTCTCCTCCAATAATAAGTTTTTCTCCTTTTTCTCTTAATTTGAGCCAGTAATCCAGCATAAAATCGTAGAATCTGAGTTTGTATTGCAATCTCTCTTCGCTTTGTTTTCCGTTGGGGAAATAAATGTTGAAAAGGGTAAACCAGGGGTATTTTGTTACAATAATTCTGCCTTCTCTGTCAAATTCCTCTACCCCAACTTTATAATAGACATCCAGAGGTTTTATCCTGGTAAATGTGGCCACTCCGCTATAGCCAGGTCTTTCTGCATCGTGCCAGTATGCATAATATCCTTCAGGAGATACTACCTCCGGAGGTAACTGCTCAACCTTGCTTTTTGTTTCCTGGAGAAGCAGGATTTCAGGATTTTCTTTTCTAAACCATTCCATAAAACCCTTTTTAAGCACTGCTCTCATTCCATTAACATTCCATGAAATTATTCTTATGCTCATGTTTAAATGATAGGAAAAAAATCTTTAAAAAAATAGTCCTTATTTAAGGTCTTTTTTGTTTATCCATATTCCTTCCTCAGGAGTGATGGCTATGACATCTATTGGGCCACCCACTGTTTTGGGCCTTGGCATAAATCTCATTGAATCTGCGGTTGTTCTTATAGCAAATCGCACAAATTCAATAGCGTCCTGAAGAGTGAAAAATCCCCATGGTATCTGGAAATAAGGAAGCTGGATGAATTGTTCTTTTCTTTTCTCATAAAGTGGTTGGAGAAGTCTGGTGAGGATATCGCTTTCTCCGGCCCATGCAGCTCCCTGGGTCCCGGGAGGGTTTACCCTTTTTATCTCTTTCTTATCCACAAGAACCTGCATTACCAGTTGCTCTCCTTTTTCGTAGCCTGCAACGTGGAACCCCGCTTTAGGATTTGGCTCAAAAAGAGCGAAGAACTTGAGTAGTTCTGAAGCCAACCCGTTCACATCCATTCTGGGCTTGAGTCCTGACAAAAAAGTGTCTACATATCCTGATATGGGAACCCCGTTTATTGCAGCCTCCCCAAATGTGGAGATACCAATTCTGCTCTCGAAAAGAAAAAGCTTTCTTACTGTGTCACTTTGTATCACATTGATATGAACTATTTGTCCTTCTCTTTCCTGCCTTACCATGTTGAGGGTTGCCCGACTGTCTGCAGCCATTACAATACCTTCCCTTGTGTACATGGTTATAACCAGGGACATTTTCACCTCCTCTTGTATTCTGCGATTTTACTGAACAACTGTCAAAAGGGTGAGCTAAAATTTCGGCTCACCTGTTGGAGGAAATTCTTGAAATTACCTGTTTTTATATGTTTTACTAATAAAAAAAGAGAAGGAGTGTGAGATGGAAAAGAAATTTACACCCTTTGTTCCTGAAAAGACCGACCTACCAGAATTTACATTCAAAGCGGTATTTTTCGGGGCAATATTTGCGGTGATTCTCGGGGCTGCTAATACATACCTGGGACTCAAGGCGGGAATGACAGTGGCTGCTACCTATCCAGCAGCAGTAATGGCGATGGTTATTTTAAAACCTCTTCGTGGGTCAGTTTTAGAGGAGAATATATTCAGAACCACCGCAGCGGTTGGAGAAGCTCTGGCAGCAGGCGCTATTTTCACAATCCCAGCGTTTCTTATCTCAGGGTTATGGAACAGACTGCATTATTTTACAAGCACTATGCTGATGCTCGTGGGTGGCGTAATAGGAGTACTGTTCGTTATCTTTCTCAGGAGAACTCTGGTTGAGGATACAACTCTTCCCTTCCCGGAAAGTGTTGCAACTGCTGAAATTGTAAAAGCTGGCCAGAAAGGTCAGAGTGGAGCTATCTATGTTTTTTCGGCTATGGGAGTAGGTGCACTCATAGAGTTCTTTAAAAACTCCAGAGGCCTGCAGATTATTCAGTCATTTGTGAATGGTTTTATAAGCTTTGGAAAAAGCACAATTTCCACCGGAAAATTTCTCACCAAGGAATTCACAGGAGGATTCTATATCTCCTCTCCAGCAGCATCACCGGCATTTATGGGTGTTGGTTACATTATAGGGGCAAGGTTATCAGCAGTAGTATTTTCCGGAGGAGTCTTCGGCTGGCTTTTCCTGGTTCCCCTTCTTTCCCTTATAAACTCTGGATTTCAGCTTCCTGCTAATACAAATTGGGTGGAGTTCAGTGAGGCAGTGTGGAAGTTCCAGGTCCGGCCAGCTGCAGTTGGGGCAATGATAGTAGGAGCTTTTTATACCCTCTACAAGATGAGAAAGTCTCTTCTTGATGGAATAATTAGAGCTATAGGGGATATAAAGGGAGGAGCCATAGCCAGCACTGAGAAGTCCAGACTGGAGAAGGAT
>JAGHBF010000015.1 GCA_021161165.1 Candidatus Aminicenantota bacterium | reverse complement strand
GTATCTGAAAGCAGCTGAGCACTTTGAAAGGGGGAAAGATTATTCGGGGGCAGCGGAGCTTTATGAGTGGAATAAAGAACCTTATAAAGCTGCAGTCTGTTATGAGAAGGATGGACTTTTTGCAAAAGCAGGAGAACTATATCTTTTTGCAGGTGCTGTGGAGGAGGCTGTCGATAATTTTGAGAAGGCGGGCGAATTCGCCAGAGCAGCAGAGGCTTTGAAGAAACTTTCCGATCTCCAAAAGGATGAAATAAAAAAAGAAGAGTTACTTAGAAGGACCATAGAATTATATAAGAAGGGAAAGAAATGGTTTGAAGCAGGAAGCATTGCATATTACGACCTGAACGATCATGACCTTACAATTGAATATTTACAAAAGGTTGAACCGGACGACCCTAATTTTGAAAAGGCAAGTTATATCCTGGGAAAATTGTTCTTTGATAAAAAGGAGTATGACCTGGCAGAAGAGAGATTTCAGGCTGCGCTGGGAGGCTCTACTATCTCAAAGTCAAATCTGGACATTTATTACAAACTGGGAGTTATTGCTCAAGAGAAGGGTGAGTACAGGAAGGCTTACAAAATTTTTAAATCCATAACAAGTCTGGATATACATTATCTCGATTCCAAGGAAAGAATGGAGAAACTGTCTTCAATGGTGCAGGAATTACAGAAGATAGAGGAAATGGCTTCTACTCCTGGAGACCGTTACAAAATAATAGAGAAGATAGGAAAAGGAGGAATGGGAACAGTATATAAAGCAGAAGATAAACTTTTAAACAGAGTTGTAGCCCTTAAGCTTTTAAATCCAATGCTAAACCTTGACAAGAGGGCATTTGAAAGATTTATAGCAGAGGCGAGAACAGCTGCAAAACTTTCCCATCCTAACATAGTGATTGTCTACGATGTGGGAAGATTTAATGATAGGTTTTTTATTGCGATGGAATTTCTTGAAGGTCAGACACTATTAGAATATTTGAAGTTAAAGGGAGGATTTACCATAAGGCAAATTCTATTTATCGCCACAAAGCTATTCTCGGCGCTCCAATATGCTCATAAAAATGGAGTTATTCACAGGGATATAAAGCCACAGAATATTATGTTGACAAAGGACAGAAAGATAAAGGTGATGGACTTTGGTCTTGCGGTAATTGCGGATGAAATAGAAAAGGAAAAAGGGAGAATTGCGGGCACTCCTTTTTACATGTCACCCGAACAATGTAAAGGTTTGAAAGTTGATGCGAGAAGTGATATCTATTCAGCAGGAGCTACACTTTACCACCTCATTGTAAAAAGGCCAGTTATTACTGGAAAAACAAGAGAGGAGATAATAAGAAAACAAATAGAGGAGCTTCCAACGCCTCCATCAGCTTACAGGAAGGACATTCCTCCTGAGCTGGAAGAATTTATACTGAAATGCCTCGCCAAGGAGAGGAACAGAAGATTCCAGAGCGCAGATGAGGCGCTGGAGGCACTTAAAATAATAACCAAGAAAATTATGTAATGGAGGAAAAAATGGCTAACGATACAGAAAAGGAAAAAAAGCTGAAGGCAGCGATGGATTATATAGAAAAGTCATTTGGAAAGGGCTCAATTATGAAGTTAGGGGAAAAAGGAGCCCATGTTAAGGTGGATGTTATACCATCAGGAAGTATAAGTCTGGATGCCGCTTTGGGGATAGGAGGTTTTCCAAGGGGAAGAATCTCTGAAATATATGGACAGGAAGCATCTGGAAAAACCACTCTTGCTCTTCATGTTATAGCAGAGGCGCAGAAAATGGGAGGCAAAGCAGCATTTATTGATGCTGAGCATGCTCTTGACCCGACATATGCCCGTGCTCTTGGCGTCAATGTGGATGAACTTCTCATTTCTCAGCCAGATTATGGAGAACAGGCTCTGGAAATTTCAGAAATTCTTGTGAGAAGCGGGGCAGTTGACATAATAGTAATAGACTCAGTTGCAGCACTGGTTCCAAAGGCAGAACTTGACGGGGATATGGGCGATTCTCATATGGGACTTATGGCAAGGCTTATGAGTCAGGCTTTGAGAAAACTTGCAGGAATTGTCAATAAGTCCAACACGGCTCTAATTTTCATCAACCAGGTGAGAGAGAAAATAGGGGTATTTATGGGAAATCCGGAAACAACCCCCGGCGGAAGAGCTCTTAAGTTTTACTCATCTTTAAGACTTGAAGTCAGGAGACAGGCTTCTATAAAACATGGAGATCAAGTTCTTGGTAATATGGTAAAGGTAAAAGTGGTAAAAAATAAACTTGCTCCTCCTTTTAGAGAAGCTATCCTGGAGCTGATCTATGGTAAAGGAATAGATAAGACAGGAGATATTCTCGATGCTGCCGTAAGTGTCGGACTAATAGAAAAGGCAGGGTCCTGGTATTCATACAAGAAAGAAAGGTTGGGCCAGGGAAGAGATAATGTAAAGAAGATTCTGGAATCAAAACCAGAACTTTTGAAAGAGCTGGAAGAAAAGGTCAGGGAAAAGCTTGGCCTTACTTCAGAAGCTCAGCCTTCTGAAACTCCCTCCTGATGGAAAATTCCGACATATCAAGGCCCCATTCTCCGTTTACTATTTTGTTTGAAAGAGCCCAGCCTATTCCAGGTCCGAACATGAATCCGTGTCCGCTCATGCCACCAGCAATATAGAATCCCTCAATTTCCGATTCATCAACTATTGGATTCCCATCAGGTGTCATGGTATAGGAGCCAGCCCACTGCCTTAAAATCTGAGCGTCAGCGAGTTCTGGAATAACTCTTGCCATTCTGTAACTCATTTCCTTTAAAAATTCAAAAGTAGAATCTGTCCGTGTTCCTTCAACTCTGGGAACTGGCGTATAGCAGCCTATGATCTGACCATTAATTCTCTGCTGGAAATATCCACCGTCCTTTCTATAATCCACTATCATGGGGATCGATTCCATCTTCCATCTTCTTGTTATAAAAGCTTCATGGCGTTCTGGTTCAAGAGGAAGGTCGAGCCCGGCCATTTTTCCAACATCCTTTGCCCAGGGACCAGCAGCATTTACTACAATTTCTGAAAACAATTTTTCTCCACCTTCCAGAACAACCCCTTTCACTTTTCCATTTTCAACGATTATGTCGGTAACCTTCGCTCTTCTTCTTACCTCCCCGAGTCTGGCTATGTTAATGGCATATCCTTTTATAACATAGAATGGAAATGCCTGTCCGTCCTGTGGAGAATAAGCTCCTCCGATAAGTTCATCATCGACTATGCCTGGCACCAGTTTCTTTACCTCTTTCCTGTCAATGAAGTGAACTTCCAGTCCCTGCGAACGTTGAATTTCGATTGCTTTAAGATATTTCTGTTTCTGTTCTTCTGTGAATGCAAGGAAAAGATAGCCTGACTTTTTAAATTCTACTGAAAATCCAAATTCCTTTTCCATGGTTTCGAAGAGTTCCACCGATTTCATCGCAAGTTTGATTGAGCAAGGAGTAGAAAATTGCTGTCTTATGCCGCCAATGCATCTGCTTGTGGAACCGCTTCCTATTTCGTTTTTTTCAAGCACCAGAACCTTTTTCTTTTTCTTGGTAAGATAATACCCTGTGGCAAGGCCTATAATTCCTCCGCCTATTATTATTGCATCCCAGGATTTCATAGTCTCATTCTAACTTTAAGACAAATCTTTAGTCAATACAAACTCTTGAAATAGAGGTAAATTTCGTTTATATTATCCTTTGTGAAAAAGAAAGGCGGTTTTTATTTGTTTATCTCCTGGTTAGTGCCAGGTCTTGGTCACTATATGCAGGGAAGAAAGAAAGACGGGGTAATTCTGTTTTTTTCTATAATGTATTTTTTTGTGCTGGGACTTCTTCTGGGTGGAAGATTTGTGGGAACGAATGAAGGTTCACCTCTCACTATATTTCTCACCTTTGCCCAGTTTGGGAATGGCATTTTGTATTTCATGGGTAAATTTCTCGGACTGGGATCGCAGGTAAAAGCTACATGGACAAGTGATTATGGAACCTTCTTCTTAATGGGCGGGGGTCTCATTAATTACCTTGCTGCAGTGAGAGCTTATGAAATATCAGAAGGAATTAAAAGATGAATAGCTATCTTTTGATATTATTACTGTTTTCCATCCCTGCTTCTGTGGACCTTGCAATTATAAGGAAAGATTATAAAAAAGAGAGGATAAAATACGGCATAAAAAGTTTTCTCTGGATGGTGGTTGGTTCCATTCTCTTCGGCTGGTTAATGTACCTGTTAAAATGAGAACGTATTGTGGAGAATTAAGGCTTAAGGATTCTGGAAAAGAAGTTACGATAAAGGGCTGGGTTCAAAGAGTAAGAGACCTTGGTTCCCTTGTATTCGCTGATATAAGAGATAGAAGCGGTTTTGTTCAAGTGGTGGGGGGAAGGGAAATCAGAGAACTTAAACCAGAATGGGTTGTTGAAATTACAGGGTTGGTAAGGGAAAGAGAAGCAAAAAATCCGGATATACCCACAGGAGAAGTAGAAATAGAAGTAAGAGAGTTGCGGGTTTTGAATACATCTAAAACCCCTCCTTTTCAAGTCTTGGATGAAATAGATGTTTCTGAGGACGTAAGGCTGAAGTACAGGTATATAGACCTTAGAAGGCCTCGCATGCAAAGGAATATGATTTTACGCCATAGAATGGCTATGGCAACCAGAAAATATCTGGATTCGTTGGGATTTCTCGAGATTGAGACCCCCATATTAACAAAATCAACTCCGGAAGGTGCAAGAGATTTTCTTGTCCCTTCACGAAACTATCCCGGCAGATTTTACGCACTCCCACAATCTCCACAGCTGTTTAAACAGCTGCTGATGGTCTCAGGGCTTGAAAGATACTATCAGATTGCCCGTTGCTTCAGAGACGAGGATTTAAGGGCTGACAGGCAGCCAGAATTTACACAAATTGATATAGAATTGAGTTTTACTGAGGAAAACGAGGTTATCGAAGTTACAGAGGGGCTTTTAAAGGAAATTTTTAGAGAGGCAGGCATAGAAGTGGAAACGCCCTTTCCCAGGATCTCATATAAAGAGGCAATGGAAAAATACGGTACAGACAGACCGGACCTGAGAATTTCCTATGAGATAAAAGACCTTACCTCCTTGGGTGTAGGTGGAGGAAATAGAATAGTGGATTCTGTTCTGGAAAAGGGTGGAAAGCTGGTGGGTTTGAGGATACCTGCTGGACTTTCGAGAAAGGAAATTGATGTCTTAGATGAAACTGTAAAATCTTCTGGTGGTAAGGGAATCTTCTGGTTGAAACCGGAGGATTCATCTATTAAGGGAAATTTAAGGGGAGAAGAAGCCTGGCAGAAAAGTCTCTGTGAAGCTCTTGGCCTCGAAAAGGGAGACACAGGCATATTTATAGCAGGAGATGTTCCTGAGGAATATATGGGATTGGTTAGAATAGAGGCGGCAAAAATAAAAGGAGCAATTTCTGAAGGATTTAAATTTCTTTGGGTTGTCGATTTTCCTCTTTTTGATAGGGATGCTGAGGGAAATCTTACTTCGAACCATCACCCTTTTACTGCTCCCAGAGATGAGGACATTGGAATTCTGGAAGATAGACCGCTTGAAGTTATTGCCAGGGCATATGATGTTGTTTTAAACGGGGTTGAACTTGGGGGTGGGAGTATAAGAATTAATAATGCGGATCTTCAGAAGCGGATTTTAAGGCTTCTTGGAGTAGAGGAAAAGAGGTTTTCCTTTCTTATTGAGGCCCTGGAACACGGAGCTCCTCCTCACGGGGGAATTGCTCTGGGGTTTGATCGCATAGTTATGATGGCCTCAGGTTCAATTTCTATAAGGGATGTAATTGCATTTCCTAAAACCACATCAGCCCTCTGTCTCCTTACCGGCGCACCTTCTGAGGTGGATCCTGCTCAGCTTGATGAGTTGAAATTAAAGATTATCTCTTAAGGAAATAAGAGGTAATTTCCCACATTAGGTAGCTTATAAAAAGAAGAAGGAAAGAGATAACCATTAGTATCGTAACAAAGCCCCTGCCGTACAAAACCAGAAGCAGCGCAAGAAATGAGAGGAAATACGCGAGTCTTAGCAAAAGCTTTCTTCTTTTAGAAAAAGGCTTCAAAAAAATTAAACTGTAAATAAAAAGAAAAGCTGATGCGAAGAATAAAAACAGCCCTGTTATTATGAGAGTCAAGGTTCTATCCTTATTTTTCTTTTATCATCCGGAGTTTGATCTATAAAAACTTTAATGGAGTTATTTGCCCAGGGAGCATCTTCTGCCTTTTCTCCCCACTCAACTGCTAAGATTCCCATATCCAGGAAATCTTCTATGCCAAGTGCATTGAGTTCCTCTTCGTGTTCAATTCTGTACAGGTCAAGATGAAAAAGGAGATTTTCCCCTGAATAGATATTCATTATTGTAAATGTTGGAGATGACACGAGGTTTTCGTCTATTCCCAGCCCCCTTGCGAGACCCTTCACGAAAATTGTTTTTCCCGACCCTAAAGCTCCATATATTAAAACCACATCTCCAGCCTTGAGGTTTTTCCCGAGATTCTCAGCTATTTCTTTTGTCTCCTTCTCGGAGGAAGATATAAATTCACTCATGGTTTTTAAAAGCTTCTGTTAAATATTCTATGATGTCAGTTGCTGAAATGTATGGCTGGGTAAGTTCTTGTGAGGCAAGGTCCCCTGCAAGTCCGTGATATCCCACGGCTTCTACAAGTGCCTCCTCTATTTCATCTTCCTCTGATTGAGCAAGAAAGCCAGCAATCATTCCTGTTAAAACGTCTCCAGAACCCCCTGTTGCCATCCCGGGGTTGCCGGTTGCATTAATATATACTGTTCCATCAGGGGCCGCAATCACTGTTCTGTAGCCCTTAAGCACAAGAAATACTCCGTTGTTTGATGCATACTTTCTCGCTACGTTTATTCTGTTTTCCAGAATTTCCTCTTTTGTGAGTCCTGTTAACCTGGAAAATTCTCCGGGATGAGGGGTAAGAACAGTTGTGGTTTTAAATTCAGGAAAAGAAGAAAAACTTGAAATTATGTTAAGTCCGTCGGCATCTATAACCAGGGGAACCTCGATTCTTTTTAGAAGCTCCTTAAGGAATTCGACTGTTCCCACTTCTGTTCCAATTCCCGGACCCAAAGCTACAACTGTTTTCCCATTTAAAAGATTTTCTATCTGCTTTTCAGCTTCAAAGGAGATTTTTCCATTTTCTGATTTAAGGGGAAAACTCATTATTTCAGGTGGAATTGGTACCATGGGTAGAGCCTCTTCAGGTGTGGCAAGAGTTACAAGACCTGCGCCGGATTTTAGTGCAGCAGTAGCAGCCATGGCAGCCGCCCCGGTCTTTCCTACAGAACCCGCAATAATAAGAACATGTCCATAATCTCCCTTATGTGAATCGGGTCTTCTTCTAAAAAGTCTGGACGGAAACAGGCCATCAGGAAATGTATATCTGTATGGAAGTTCTTCGTCTTCGTATGCTTCAGAGGGGATTCCTATTTTTACAACTTCTATTTCTCCACAATGGGACTCGCCGGGTGGGAGGATGTGACCAAACTTTAAAGCCTCAAATGTAACTGTGAGGTCTGCCTCAATTGCCTTGCCAAGGATTTTCCCGTTTTCAGATGATACACCTGAGGGAAGGACAACTGAAAGAATCTGTCTTGCAAGTAAGTTGATATCATCTATTGCAATTGAGTAAAGTCCTGAAACCTCTCTTTTTAGTCCTGTTCCGAAAATTGCATCTATTACAAGGTCTGCTCTTTCAATGAAAGGAAGAAGTTCTTCCCACTCCTCCACAGAATTTGCTATGTAAATATTAATACCGCTCTTTTTTGCTATATCTAAATTAGCCTTTGCATCTCCCTTCAGTTTTTCGGGATCCGCAAGTAAAATCAGATTCACTGTAAGGTCGTGGTTCTGAAGATGTCGTGCTGCTACTATACCGTCCCCCCCGTTATTCCCTGGTCCACAAACCACCGTTACTGTAAATACTTCCTCCATTTCTAGAACCTTTTTAGCCACCCACCCTCCAGCGTTTTCCATCAAAATTCTGGAGGGGACATCATACACCTGCTCTGCTTTTCTATCAAATTTCCCCATAAGCTCAGCATTGAAGACCAGAATTTCTTTCATATTCCCTCCTTTAGTTACATCTAAATAATATCATATACAACCTTTCTACTGTTATCATCGTAAAATAGATTAGGAGGTGCAGGATGAGAAAATTAGTGCTTTTGTTTTTGATAGCAGGAATTGGCTTCAGTGGTAATATTCAGAAGGAGAAGGTTTATACAGTAAAAGAGCCCCCTGTTTTAGAGCTAAAAATAGTCTCAGGGAAAATTATCATAAAGCAATGGGACAAGAAACAGGTCAAAGTCTCTTTGAAGGTAAGGTATTGGGATGAAGAGCCTCGTATAGAGATGGAAAAATCAGGGGATAGAATTTATGTGGAAGTAAAAGGGAAGAATAAGTTTTGCCTGTTTTGTTCAAGACGTTCTCCTAAGGCCTACCTTGTCGTTTCAACTCCCGGCGGATATTCCGGAGAGATTAAGACAGTAAGCGGAGATATCTATTTTGAAGGAACTCCCGAATATATAAAAGCAACAACGGTAAGCGGGGAGATAAGTTTTTCTGATGTAACTGCGAAAAAAATTAATCTTCATAGTGTAAGCGGAGATTTCAAGGGAAATAGACTTGTTGCCAGGTCTGTTGGGCTGAGCACAGTGAGCGGAGATATTTACATAAATAATATTGTTGCACCAGAGGTTAAGGGAGAAACTGTAAGCGGAGATGTGAGCTTAGCTTCGGAAAAAGCTGTTTTTGAAGAGGGAGAATGGAGATTTACTTCGGTAAGCGGAGATATAAGAATAGCTTTTGATTCGAAGCCTGAAATTTCAATTTTTGAATCCAGAACCGTAAGTGGAGATATAGAACTTGACAATGAAACCGCAACAGGAAAATTAAGAAAGAGATTCGGCGACAAGGGCATCCGAATTTACATTAAAACAGTCTCAGGTGATATCAGAATTTCGGGAATATAACTTGTTGGCAAAGATAAAAATAAAAAATCAAAAATAAAGGGGGAATATATTTCCCCCTTCTTGGTATTTAATTTCGATTATTCTTCTTCGGAAGGAACTCGACCTTCCTCTTTAGCCTGGGCTATTATTTTCTCCTGAAGTTGAGCAGGGACTTCGTCATAATGAGAAAATTCCATTCTGTAAGTTCCCCTTCCTCCGGTGATTGAGGTAAGGTCAGGCTCAAAAGTGAGCATTTCTGCCATTGGAACATGAGCTTTTATTATTGCTTTCTTTCCCCTTGTTTCCATACCGAGAATTCTTCCTCTTCTTCCGTTTAGATTTCCCATAACGTCTCCCATGTATTCTTCTGGAACAATGACTTCTACCTTCATTATTGGCTCAAGAAGGGTAGGCTTTGCCATTTTAACTCCCTTCTTAAAGGCCATGGATGCTGCTATCTGGAATGCCAGATCTGAGGAGTCAACAGGATGGTAAGAGCCATCGTAAAGGATTACTTTAAAGTCCACCGTAGGATAGCCGGCAAGAACTCCTTTTTTCCTTGCTTCCTGAATTCCCTTCTCCACCGCGGGGATAAAGTTCTTCGGGATGGCCCCTCCAAATATCTGGTCAACAAACTCAAAATCAGCTCCCCTCGGCAATGGCTCAAGTTTAATTTTTACATCTCCGTATTGACCCCTTCCACCTGTTTGCTTTTTGTATTTTCCCTGGACATCGGCGGTTCCCTTAATGGTTTCTCTGTAAGGAATTTTAGGTGTTTTTAGGAAAACTTCCACCCCATATTCCTTTTTCAATTTTGATATAAGGACCTCAATGTGAAGTTGACCATTGCCTGAAAGAACAAGTTCTTTTGTTTCTTGATCTCTTTCTGCTCTGAAACTTGGGTCTTGATCCTGAAGCTTATGGAGTGCATTGGAAATCTTATCTTCATCCTTCTTTGTTTTAGGTTCGATTGCAAATGAAATTGTTGGTTCATATGGAGGGGTGAAGGGAAATTTAACAACTCTGTCTTTGGAGCAAAGAGTGTCTCCTGTGAGGGTCTGTCTAAGCTTTGCAGTGGCGACGATTTCTCCTGCCACGGCTTCTTCTGCTGAGACCTGTTCTTTCCCCATAAGATAGAAAATGTTAGAGACTTTTTCTTCCACTCCCTTAGTAGCATTAAAAACAATGGAATCAGGAGTAAGTCTTCCGGAAAACACCCTCATAATATTAATTCTTCCTGCATAGGGGTCTGAGATTGTCTTGAAGACAAGAGCAGCGAAGGGTTCATTGGGGTCTGGATTTACCTCAATATCCCCTGCTTTGACTGGTCCCCTATCCTTTGGTGATGGGAGATAGTCGATTATAGAATTTAGAAGGTTCCATGTCCCTATGTTTAAGGTTGCAGAGGTGCAAACCACCGGATAAATTTCCCTTGCGAGAATCGAATTTTTAAGCCCTTTTATAATTTCCTCTTCTGTGAGGGATTCTTCAAGGTATTTTTCCATAAGCTCTTCATCGGACTCTGCTATCATCTCTATAAGTTCGTTTCTGTACTGTTCATAGGAATCCACCATTTCAGAGGGTATATCTTCCTCTTTAAATTTTCCGCTTTCGTCCCCTTCGTATATATAAGCTTTCCCCTTAACCAGGTCTACTATTCCCTTAAAGTCCTTTTCTTTCCCTATGGGAAGCTGAATGGGCACCGCTCCCCTTCCAAAGGTTTCCTTAATGGAATTAAGAGCACTAAAGAAGTCAGCATTTTCCCTGTCGAGTTTATTGACCGCAATTAACCTGGGGAGAGAAAGTTTTTCCAGAATTTCCCATGCCCTTTCTGTTTGAACTTCTACCCCTGTTCCTGCATCAACCAGAACTACCGCAGAGTCCGTTGCATGTAAAGCAGCCTCTGTCTCCCAGAAAAAGTTTATAAACCCGGGAGTGTCTATTAGGTTTATTCTTATATCATTCACATCACTGAAGGCTACTGCAGTTGAAATAGAGATTTTCCTTTCTATCTCTTCAGGGTCAAAATCCGTAACTGTGTTTCCTTGGTCCACTTTTAAAAACCTGCTGGTCTTTCCGGTAATAAAAAGGAGAGCAGATACAAGGGAGGTTTTTCCTGTATTGCCGTGTCCTACAAATGCAACATTTCTTATGGTTTCGGGATTCCTCATTTTTCCTCCTTAGTATTTTATTATTGTTTCAACCCTGTAGCCTTTCAGAAGTTTCCTTCCTTCAAGGAAGGTTAGTTCCACAAGGAAGGCACATCCAGCCACTTTGCCTCCCATTTCCTCAACCAGTTCAGCCATTGCTCTGGCGGTTCCTCCGGTAGCTATAAGGTCATCTACAATTAATATTCTATCATCCTTTTCAATTGCGTCCTGGTGGACTTCCAGAATTTCTTCACCATATTCCAGGGTATATGTTTTTTTTACTTTTTTCCATGGCAATTTCCCTTGTTTTCTGGCGATGATTAGGCCTGCTCCAAGTTTCAGGGCCATAGGGGCTCCAAAAATAAATCCTCTTGATTCTATCGCCAGAATTTTGTCGATTTTTTCTCCTTCGAAGGGTTTTGTCATACTATCCACTGCCGTGGAGAAAGCTTCATGATTCAAAAGAAGGGGGGTTATATCTTTAAATACTATCCCCTTTACAGGAAAGTCTGGAACATCCCGGATGAATTTCTTAAGGTCCATATTATCCTCCTTTTAGTTTTTCTTTTATGTATTGAAGAATCATTATTTTCTCTTTTCTCTTGGGTTGGTTCGGAAATTTTTTAAGCAACTTCTCGAGAATATATGCCGAAAGCTTTGCATCTGAGAATTCGTACCATGCGGATTTGAATGCTTCTTCAACCAACCTGTAGTCTGTAGCGTTGTCTATTAGAAAATTTAGGGCAGCTATGGCATCATTTTTCTGTTTCTGTCTCATCTTTAGCCTGAAGAGAAAAAGGAAATTCAAGAGGTCTGACGGATTTTCTTCAATTAGTTTGCTGAGAATTTCTTCACTTTTTGTGAAATTGCCCTTTGCATAGAGGAGAGCAGCTTCTGCCTTGCGATTGCCCTTTGATGCCAGTTCCTCAAGATACTTCATTCTTTTTATAAGGTTTTCAACGGGCTTCATTTCCGAAGTTTTTGCTCCGTTACTTTTAGCACTTTGCAGGAGCTTTTCTGCATCGGAATAATTTCCCTCAATTGCCTTTACCCTGGCCAAAGCCACCAGTAATCGAGGATGTTTTCCTTCTTTTTTCAATAAACGGTTTACAAGGTCTTCTGCATTGTCAATTTTTCCATTAAATACATAATGATAGAATAAATGATCAAATGCCTCTTCTGTAAGGTCGAAAGGATACTTTTCCAGCAAAGAATTTAGAATTTTTTCGGCATCATGGTCTCTGTTCATTTGAAGATAAGCTCTGGATTTTCCCAGTTGAAGAAGAATAAAGGAAGTAACATCAACATTTCTGTTTTTTTCCACGCTGCTCAGAACCTTGAGACCCTCTTCATATTTCCCTATGGATATAAGATTTAATCCATAATCTATGCTGACAACTACTGAATCAGGTGACATTTTATAAGCCCTGTTCCAGAAGTTATTTTCGCTAACATAAAGGTTGTTCATGCTCAGAGAATTTTGAGCAACTGGAATAGCGAGAATAAGTATTAGGATAATTGCCCAGCCCTCATTTAGAACTGCCCTGAGAATTATAAAAATTATTGGGTATAACAGGGCAGCGGCGAGGTATGCGAATCTGTTTGCTACTGGGGTTGGAGAAGTGAGAAGGATAGGACCGAAGGAAGGTATTAGGCTGATGAAAGCTGCGGTTGTAAAAAATCCGAACTTTTTAGATGGTTTGTATGCAAAAGTAAAAAGAGTGATAAGAAACAAAATCCCTGGAATCATAAGAAGAGGGGAGTTGAAAATTGATGGATAGTCAGGAACAGGAGGCACATTGTATGGGATAAGAATTTTGAAAACATAATAACCCAGGGCTTTTATTGTATGGGGGAGAAAACTATACGCTCTTGAAGGAGATAGACTTCCAGGATTAAAACTGACAAAAAGAGAAAGTCCCATTAGGCCAGCCCAAATGAAAATAAGGACCAATAGTTCCTTTAAAGTTTCCTTTAATTTGCCTCTGTACAGGATAAGAGCTATGGCTAAGGCAGGGAATATAAAGGCAGATTCTTTGCTGAACATAGCAAGGATAAAAGAAAGGTAGAAAAATAATAGGCTGGATGTTTTTCTATTATTTAGGTATCTATTTAGAAAAAAAAGAGAGAGAATTATAAAAAAAGATGCAAAAAGGTCTGTTCTTCCTGATATCCACCCAACAGGTTCCTTAATAAAAGGAGATATTCCAAAAAGGAGAGAGGAGGCGAAAGAAAGCATTAAGTCGCTTTCAAGGGAAAAAAGAAGTAAAAACACCAATGCGACAACACCTAAATGGACCAGAAGGTTGGTCAGGTGATAACCCCATGGCTTTAATCTATAAATCTGATAATCTATAGCATAGGAAAGAAGAATTAAGGGTCTATAGTAACCACCTTTCCTCTGTTTTTGAGTATTTTCCCAGAAACCTTTAGTGAAGAAATCTGGAATATTTTTTAATGTTGTTATTTTGGGATTGTTAACAATTAAAGTGTAGTCATCCCATAGAAATCCTCCGCCAATGACTGTTACATTTATGGAAAAAACGGTTACAATTAAAACCGCAAAAAGCAGGAGGGTCAGTCTCCTTTTGTTCATCAAGGAATTTTAACAAACTATCTTTTACAATGGCAATTTTTCCTGATTTGCAGGAGTTTTTTGTACAGTTCTTTTTGAGGGTCCACAACCTCTATTTCCTCTTCCTTTTCCCTTATAACCTCCCCTTCCTTTGCCTCTACCTTTAACTTATGTATTCCTTCTTTCTCAGCCATCCACAGCGTTTTTAGTTCCTCTCCTCTGCTTAAAAGTTTTCCATTTATGTAAAAAGAAATCTCAGGTGTATTAAAACCGAATGTTTCCACCTTTATTTCTACAGGGTCTCCTATTTTTACCGGAGGTTCCGGAGAAAGAGTAATTTCAAGTCCTATTTTTTTTCTCAGTATCTGCACATAGGTTCTTTCCTTCTCCCAGTCATAGCTTACAGCTATGATTTTTTTGTCTTTTATAAACACTGGAAACTTCAGCTCTCCTCTCAGCTCAAAATTCCCCTTTTTATTTCCATCTTTATCAAAAGCCACCAGTTTTTTAGAGAGAGACGGAGCTATAATTGTTTCGTCAATTACCACAGGAGGGTATTTCCCCCTTCCAGGAAGTTTTTTTATCCATAGCAAAGTTCCTGTCCTCTTTTTAAAACAATAAATGTGCCCATCAAGAGAAGTTATAAAGAGAAGATTTTTATAAATTGCCGGCGGGGAAATAACCCCTCCTCCTATCCTCCTTTCCCAAAGTTTTTTCCTTCCAATAAAGCAATAAACAAAGCCCTGGTCTGTTCCAAACCATGAGTATTTTCCTTCACTTGTTTTCTCGAAAATTTTCCCCTTAACTTCAGGCATTTCTTCTGGAGTAGATCTCTTAATTATTTTCGGTTCCTTCCCCTTCCCCAATTTCTCTTTTAGTGCATCTACAAACCATCCTTTATCAGTTACGCAGATGCCATTATCAAAATTCACAGGACTTCCTTCTAATTCGAAATAAGCTTCTTCTTCAAGGGGGAATGAAAATTTTTCTGGTTCCAGTTTTGTCCTGCACCCGAACGCCCAGAGCAACACAAATAGTCCAAGAACTGCCGATTTACGCTTCATTCAAGTAAAGTATAGCCTATATCTCAATTGACGAAAAAGCGATTTTTATTGATATGCTTTTTGGCAAAAAAGTCATTTTGCTTTGACCGCAGTAGAAAATTTTTTTATACTTCTGTTGTTCCTGGGCTGGGCAAGGGAAGGTGGTGAAAAGCCACCGCTGCCCCCGCAGCTGTAACCGGGGACGAAACCCACAGAAGAGCCACTGTCCCTCAAGGGATGGGAAGGCGTGGGGAGTAGAATGATCCGGGAGCCAGAAGACCTACCAGTTCAGGCAACGGTTCCCTCTTCGGAGGGGGGAAGGGACCGTCGTAAATTTTTCCCCTCCTAAAAACTTAGGAGGTTTACTATGAGAAAATTTCTCATTTTAATCCTTGCTTTTTCCTCACTTGTAGGTGCTCAAAAAAACGCCACCAAGGATAGGGAAAAGAAAGAGCTCAGGGAAGAGGTAGTTGTAGTAGCCGAAAGGACAAAAACTCCAGTATTGTCACTCGCTACATCTGTGGAGATGATTTCCCTGGAGGATATAAAGAGTTTCCATCCCATGGATTTTAAAGAAGAATTGTTCTTTATTCCTTCTGTTTATATTCCGGGAAATTTCTCTCACGGATTACCCACTTCGACATTTGTAAGGGGAGTATCTTCTTCTATGGGAATCTTCGCTCTGAATTCTGTGCCACTTACTGACCCCAATACTTTATCTTTCCCTCTGGATGCTATCCCGGCCTTTTTTGTTTCCTCTGTTGAAAGTGTTTTAGGTCCACAATCTGCTCTGTGGGGAGACAGGGCGATGGGTTTTGTTTCCAACCTACTTCTTGACGATAAAAAGGGGAGTGAGGTAAATGTGATGTTTGGTGGTCTATCAACAATTAATTTTGAAGGGAAAACAGGAATTAGAGGGAAAAATTATTTCCTTAAAGGAGGTTACAGTTATTTCAATACCGATGGGGTGGTGGAAAATAATAGCTACAAAAGAAATGCCGCTTATTTCACCTCTGGTTTTCGGTGGAAAAGTCTAAGTGTAAACCCTCAAATTTTCTATTCCAATCAGTTTGGCTTTATTCCTTTTGTACACAGAGGTTTGACCGCTACCGATAGGAAGTCAAGGGATAAGATGCTGATAGTACAGGTTCCGGTAAAAGCGGATTTTGAAAAATTTTCCTTTAATTTTACTCCTTATTTCTTCTACAAACAGTACAAATATTCGGATCCCAATGACCCCTGGAGATTTACCAATAGTTATTCGGATGTGAAAACCGGGGGAGCAATAGCCTCCGTTTCGTTTTCCCTCACGCCTGACCTGAGATTAATTTCAGGCGCAGAACTCAAAAGGGAATATCTTAATTCCAGGAACAATTTTTATGTTCAGTATAAAGACTTCGAAATAGGCTATTACAATTTCTGGGGAAACTTTGTATATGAAAAAGACAGGTTTTTCATATCAGCTGGAGGAGGTTATTCCCATTCTTCCATTTATGGAGGAGAATTTACCCCTAAGATGGGAGTATCTGTATGGATTTTGAAAGACAGAGCAAAAATACGAGGTTCTTATGGAGAAGGGCACCGATTTCCTTCCCCCACAGAGACAACAGGATTCTGGGGAAATAAAAACCTTCTCCCCGAAAAAAGCCGGGGTTATGAAGCCGGTATAGATCTTCTCCCTATTTCCAGTTTTGTGTTATCGATGATTGGGTTCAGGACAGAGTTTAAAGACCTTATTACCTATGATTATTTCGAAGGAAAGTTTAATAATATAGGGAAGGCAAAGATAGAAGGATGGGAAATTCTGATGAGATATTACAATAATTTCTTTAAGTTAAATGCCGGTATTACAAGGTTGAATGCAATGGACCTTGTCACCAGCTCAAAGCTTCTGAGAAGGCCTGATTGGATGGCAAAGGGGATTGTTTCAATTTTTCCTTCTAAGAAATTGACCATTACTTCGGCTATTTTTTATGTGGGGGATAGAAAAGATTATGATGATAAGTTGTTTAAAGTAGTTGACAACCCTTCTTATTTAATAGTTAATGCCAATATTGACTATGCTCTATGGCAGAATATGGTTGTCTACATTAAGGCCCACAACCTTTTCAACAGGAAATATCAGGATATTTACGGCTATCCGTCACCAGGAAGGGTGCTATATGCAGGATTTAGATTTGAGTTCTAAAAATATAATAGAAGTTAATAATTTATATTTGAATTTGTCAGGGAGAGAGATACTGAAAGATGTAAATTTTTCTCTCCCCCACCCTTCCTTTTATTGCGTCGCAGGGCCCAATGGAGCCGGGAAGTCTGTCCTTTTCAGGACTATAGCAGGATACTACAAACCTGATAGGGGAAGAGTGAGAATTTTTGGAAAAGACATCCACGGAATATCTCCTGAAGAGAGAGCTTCGTTGCTTGCTTTTTTACCCCAGAAAAGCAGTTTCTTTTATCCCTTTCCGGTGGAGGAAGTGGTGAAAATGGGTGCATATAGATTGAAAAACGTCGACGGTATGAAAGTTTTAAAACAGCTTGGTTTCTTGCATCTTTGTGGAAGAATTTATACTTCATTAAGCGAGGGTGAGAGAAAGATAGTTCTTGTGGCCAAACTTCTGGCTCAGAAAACCCCAATAATTGTGCTCGATGAACCAGCCTCAAACCTTGACCTTAAAAATCAACTTAAGATTTATGGTCTTCTTTCCCATCTTGTAAAGAAGGGGAAAACAGTTCTTGTTAGTGAACACAACCTGAATCTTCTTCCGTATTGTCAAAGAATAATTTTCCTGAAAGGAGGAAAAATAATTGTGGAAGGAAGGCCACAGGAGGTTATGAGAGATGAGATTATTTCGCATGTTTACGATTTTTCTGCTTCTGAGATCATGCCTTTTTCCTATTAATGTGAAGGATGCTTTTGGAAGAGTTCATCATTTCAATAAGCCCCCTAATAAAGTAATTTCCATATCTCCTGCTGTGACAGACACAATTGTAATGCTTGGGATGGAAAAAATCCTTGTAGGGGTAAGCACCTTCAGTGAATTGGAGGGTGTAAAGAAAATCGGGGGGATCCTTAATCCCAACGTAGAAATCATAAAGAATCTAAACCCAGAAATTGTTCTTGTGATGCAGCCAACTCCATTAAGTTTAATAAAATCAATCGAAAGAAGCGGGGTTGAAGTTTTTCCCCTAAAAGAGCCTAAAAATATGGAAGAAATAGCTCAAATGGTGATAAAACTCGGTAAAATTTTCAGTAAAAAGCGAAAGGCAGAGAAAATAGCAGAAAATTTTCTAAGGGAAGTTTCCCCGGTTTCAAAAAGGAAAGGAAAGGCGTACATTGGTTTTGTGGAACCCCCATTCTGGACAGCTTGCAGAGGGACTTTTCTCGATGACCTGATTTCACGTGCAGGGTGGGAAAATATTTGTGAGATAAAAGGATGGACTGCACTAAGTGGAGAGGAAATTCATATTAAAAATCCTGATTTGATAATAATTCCAGGACGTAAAAAGAAGAAAGAGATTCAGTACCTTTTAAAATTTCCGTGGAATGGTACGTCTGCAGTAAAAACAGGCAAAGTCCTTGTTATAAATGAGAATTTGCTTCTAAGGCCAAGCCCTCTGATTTCGAGAGCCTATAAAGAAATTTTGAAGGTAAAATGAAACTGCTTATAGCACTCTTTCTGTCCTATGGGGTTTATGTTCTTGTGGGACCAGCGGGGTTTACGCTGCATGGGGACATTCTCTCTTATAGGATAGTAAGAGGACTTTATGCTATGATAGCTGGAAGTGCTCTTTCTCTTTCAGGTTTAATGTTGCAGGCTCTTTTTTCCAATCCACTTGTTGAACCCTATATTTTAGGAGTTTCTTCCAGTGCCACCACCGGTTCCCTTATAGCCATTTTCTTCCTTGGGATAGTCAGTGCCCCTCTAATTTCAGGGTTTTCGTTTTTCTTTTCCATTCTTATGGTGGTTGTTCTGGTGTTTTTTTTAAAAAAATATTTCCCTTCAAGAGAAGCCCTGTTATTAGTAGGAATTTCAGCAGGTAGCACCCTAACAGCAATAAACTCAATTATTATGTTAATAAAGAGCAGGCAACCTTCTTCTGACCTTCTATTCTGGTTACTGGGAAGTCTTTCGGGAGTAGGAAAAAGGGAATTACTGCTGATTTTTCTTCTTCTCCCTCTTTTTGTTGTTTCCCTTTTTATGCACCGGGAACTTGACCTCCTTCTCTGGGGAGATGAGGCATTTGCTATGGGACTCAATCAAAAAAAGGTTTATGCAGAAGTTTTGATAATATCAACCGCCCTTGCTGCAACTGTTGTTTCCCTTACAGGAGTAATTGGTTTTGTTGGGTTGATTTCCCCACATATAGGAAGGAGAATTTTTGGCTGGTCCCATAAAAAGCTCATCCCTGCTTCCATGTTGATAGGAGCCCTTGTGCTGTTGCTCTCAGACTTTGTGGCGAGAAACCTGCTTTCTCCAACAGAGATTCCAGTAGGTCTCATAACATCACTTATTGGAGCCCCTCTTTTCCTTTATCTTGTTATGAAAAGGAACGATTTTTAAAAGAATTTCTGTTTCTGGGTTTAAATTTCCTGTTTTGCAGAGAAAATTTTCTAAGGGGAAGGAATGGATGCACCGTTTTCCGATAAATTTCGAAAGCTGCGCCGAATTTTTTTCTGAGATATTCTGTTTCCTTCTTTCCGGCAATGGCAATTATTGCCATTATATATGAAAGAATAGGTATTACAATTAAAGCCAAAT
>JAGHBF010000121.1 GCA_021161165.1 Candidatus Aminicenantota bacterium | reverse complement strand
TCATAAATCTTTTCTCTCTCAGTTCCCTCGCAACCGGACCGAAAACCCTTGTACCAACAGGGTCTCCGAATTTATCTATTATAACTGCTGCATTATCGTCAAATCTCAGATAGGAACCGTCTTTTCTCCTCACCTCTTTTCTTGTTCTTACTATCACAGCCTTCACAACCGTTCCCTTCTTCAGATTGGAATTTGGTTCAGCCTCCTTTACCGATGCAGTTATAACATCGCCCACTGTGGCATATTTACCAGCACCACCCCCAACAGCTCTAATACACATTATCCTCTTTGCACCAGAATTATCAGCTACCTTCAGTATTGTCTGCATTTGTATCATCCCTCTCCTCCTTCTTCTATTTTCTTCACTCTTTCTATTATCTTAACGAGTCTCCAGCGCTTTCTTTTGCTAAGAGGCCTTGTCTCTTCAATCATAACCACGTCACCTTCTCTGGCTTCATTCCTCTCATCGTGCGCCATAAATTTGGACCTTCTCTTTATGTACTTCTTATAGAGAGGATGTTTAACAAGCCTTTCCACCATTACAACTATGGATTTATCCATTTTATCGGAAGTAACAACACCTATCTTTCTCTGTCTTCTACTCATTTTTAACCTCCCGCTCCCTTAAAATGGTAAGGATTCTGGCAATATCCCTTTTCACCATTTTTATTTTTGCCGGGTTATCAAGCTGCCCAATGGTTTTTTGTATTCTCAATTTAAAAAGCTGCTCCCTGAGTTCTTCATATTTCGCCTGAAGTTCTTCATCACTCAGCTGTCTAAGTTCTCTGGCTTTCATTTTGACACCTCACTGAATCCTTGTAACTATTCTTGTTTTAAACGGTAATTTTGCTGCTGCAAGGGTAAGTGCTCTCCTTGCAATTTCCTCAGGGACACCCCCTATCTCATATATGATCCTGCCCGGTTTTACCACATCTACCCAGAATTCAGGATTTCCTTTACCTTTACCCATTCTTGTCTCAAGGGGCTTCTTTGTTATAGGCTTCCAGGGAAAAACCCTTATCCAGATTTTTCCTCCCTTTTTCACAGCCCTTGTGATTGCGACCCTTCCTGCCTCTATCTGTCTGGCCGTAATCCAGCCTCTTCCAAGGGCCTGCAAACCGAAATCTCCAAAGGCAACCTTATTCCCTCTACTTGCCTTTCCCTTCATCCTGCCCCTTTGCAGCTTTCTGTATTTGACCTTTCTTGGCATTAACATGATGTCCCCCTATTCCATGTATTTCTGTATGGAAAACCTTTCTTTATCCTTATCTTCCAGATAAATCCAGACCTTTACTCCAATCTTGCCATAAGTGGTAAAAGCCTCAGCGAATCCATAATCTATATTTGCTTTAAGGGTCTGAAGAGGTAATCTCCCGACCAGATACCATTCAGTCCGTGCTATTTCTGCCCCACCTAACCTTCCGGCTACCATAACCTTTATCCCCTTGGCACCAAGATTAGTAGCATTATTTACAGCTCTTTTCATTGCCCTTCTGAAAGCAACCCTTTTCTCAAGCTGAAAAGCTATGTTCTCAGCAACCAGCTGAGCATCCAGTTCAGGACGACGAACTTCTATAACTTCTACCATAACCTCTTTATCCGTTCTATCCTTTGCGAATCTCTTTATTTTGTCCAGCTCTGACCTTCCCCTACCAACAACTATTCCTGGCCTTGCTGAGAAAACAGTTATCTTCATGAGATTGCCCACAATATTTACGTCTATATGAGAAATTCCTGCATGGTAATAATTCTTCTTGATGTAGTCCTTTATATCCAGCACATTGTGAAAATCTTCAACAAACTGTTTCCCTTTTCCGTACCAGTTTGATTTCCACCCCTTATTAAATCCAATTCTAAAACCATAAGGATGGGTTTTGTGTCCCACTTCTACCTCCTTTCATCCAGAACTATGGTTAAATGGGAAGTTTTTTTTCTGATTCTTCTTGGTACTCCCCTGAAGCCTGGCCTTAATCTTTTATACATTGGGCCCTCATCAACATATATTTCCTGAATGTACAAATTGTCCACATCCACATTGGGAAACTTGGACTTTGCATTTGCAATGGCAGAGTTGAGCACTTTTTCGGTCAATCTGGCTGCCTTTTGCTTGGAAACAAATTTCAAAACTGAAAGAGCTTCTCCAACATACATACCTCTAATAAGGTTTACCACCAGACGAATTTTCCTCGCTGACATGGGAAGGTATCTTCCTTTTGCCACTGCTATTCCCATTTCACCCCTCCTATTTCTTACCTTTTCCTTGAGGATGTGACCTGAAGGTTCTGGTGGGAGCAAACTCACCAAGTTTATGCCCTACCATCTGTTCGGTAATGTAAATCGGAATAAACTTCCTGCCGTTATGAACAGCAATTGTAAGCCCCACCATTTCCGGAATAATAGTAGACCTTCTTGACCATGTCTTTATAACCTTTCTTTTAGAAGGGTCTCTGTACTGCTCAAGAACCTTCTTAAGTAAATGATCATCAACAAATGGTCCTTTCTTCTTTGACCTTCCCATTTTTATCTCCTTCTCTTGAGAATAAATTTCTGAGTTCTCTTGTTTCTTCTTGTCTTATAACCCTTTGTTGGCTGGCCCCATGGTGTGACAGGGTGTCGTCCTGGATGGCTTTTTCCTTCACCACCACCGTGGGGATGATCAACCGGATTCATACAGGTACCTCTCACGTGGGGTCTGCGACCAAGCCAGCGCATCCTACCAGCCTTACCGATTACAACGTTTTCATGCTCAATATTTCCCACCTGACCTATGGTAGCCCTGCAATCAAGATGGATGAGTCTTATCTCTCCTGAAGGCATTCTTACCTGAGCATATTTTTCTTCTTTTGCAAGAAGTTGAGCCCATGAACCTGCAGAGCGGGCTATCTGACCTCCTTTCCCTGGCCTTAGTTCGATATTGTGGATAACTGTTCCATCAGGAATATATCTAAGGGGCATAGCATTACCTGGTAGAATGTCCACCCTTGAATTGGAAGAAACAATTTTGTCTCCAACTTTGAGTCCCACAGGCCAGAGTATATAACGCCTTTCTCCATCAGGATATTTAATAAGGCATATTCTTGCTGACCTGTTTGGATCATATTCAATAGATTCAACCACTCCTTCAATGTCCAGCTTATCTCTCTTGAAATCGATTATCCTGTATCTACGCTTGTGCCCACCGCCACGAAACCTTACCGAAATCCAACCTTTATTGTTTCTGCCCCCTGTTTTCCTTAGAGCAACGGTAAGGGGCTTATAGGGTTCATCCCGGGTAATTTCTTCAAAGGTATACCCTGTCATAAACCTTCTTCCCGGTGTAACTGGTTTATAAGCTTTTATTCCCATCTCACACCGCCTCTATGAATTCTATCATTTTCTCGCCTTCTCTAAGTTTCACATAGGCCTTCTTCCAGTCCTTTGTCTTTCCAACCCTGAATCTAAGCCTTCTTGTTTTTCCCTTCATTTTCACAATCCTTACTGCCTCAACTTTCACTTTGAAAATTTCCTCAACGGCCTGTTTTATCTGCACTTTATTGGCCTTTGGATGAACTTCAAAAACCATGGTCCTTTCTTCATCTTTCAACCTGGTTGCTTTCTCTGTTATTACAGGTCTTATTATTATTTTTCTTGCGTCAAGTTTCATTTTAAGGCCTCCATTTTCTCCTCAAATGCTCTTTCAGTGAACACCAGGTATTTGTGCTTCAGGACAAAATAAGTATTAATCTGTTCCGGTCTCATGGGTTCAACTTTAGGAATATTGCGCAGAGAAAGAAAGAGATTTCTGTTTTCCCCCACTTCCACAAACAGCGCATTGTCAATTCCAAGCCTCTGAAGCACTTCATACGCAATCTTTGTTTTCGGTTCTTCCATCTCGAACTTATCTATAATGATGAGTTCGTCGTCCAGAAATTTGGAAACGATCGCAGATTTAAGGGCATTCTTCCTGGCTTTCTTGGGGAGCTTCCAGCTCCAATCCCTGGGTTTAGGACCAAAGGTTACTCCACCACCTCTCCAGAGAGGTGATCTTATACTTCCGGCCCTTGCTCTTCCAAGCCCTTTCTGCCTCCAGGGTTTGCGACCCCCTCCTCTAACTTCCCCTCTGGTTTTTGTGGAAGCAGTTCCTTTCCTCTGGCTATCAAGATAGCTGCGAACCGCTTCCCACATGAGGTGTTTCTTTACAGGATAAGAAAATACATGTTCTGGAGGATCTATCTCCTTTACCACTTCACCCTGTACGTTATATACCTTTATCTTCTTATCACTCATTTGGCACTCCTTTTGGACTTTTTAACTAAAACATATCCTCCACTTGGCCCTGGTACTGCACCTTTGACAAACATAAGCCCCTTCTCCGGAATTATCTTAACCACCTTAAGACCGATAATCGTTTTCCTCTCGTTTCCCATATGGCCTGGCATCCCTTTACCCTTGAGAACTCTTCCAGGAAATGTGGTGGAACCAACCGAGCCTGGTGCTCTATGAAACTTAGAACCATGAGATGCAGGCCCACCGGAATAACCATGCCTCTTCATAACACCCTGGAATCCCTTCCCCTTGGAGGTTCCTGTAATGTCTACCTTCTCCACATCTTTAAATATCTCAACCGTAAACTGATCACCCTCTTTTATTTCACCCT
>JAGHBF010000091.1 GCA_021161165.1 Candidatus Aminicenantota bacterium | reverse complement strand
TTGATTCTTGGAATAATCTTAATACCTCTTCTCGGTTTTAAGGGGTGCTTTATCGCCATTTTAATATTGTTTTTTACCTCCGCAATTGGCGTTATGAAGCTGTGATATACTGATTTTATGAGGATACTCGGAATAGAAACATCCTGTGATGAGACAGCTGCAGCTATTGTGGAAAACGGAAAAGTTCTGTCAAGTGTTGTCCGTTCACAGGTGGATCTTTTTGAGGAATTCGGTGGGATTGTCCCAGAGATCTCTTCTAGAAGGCATCTTGAGCTTATTCATCCCATAGTGAATCAAGCTCTTGCCCGAGCCAGTACTGAGCTCAGGCAAATAGATGGCGTAGCAGTGACGAAAAAACCCGGACTTATAGGCTCTCTTCTTGTAGGATTTTCTTATGCAAAGGCTCTTGCATATGGCCTTAAAAAGCCTTTTGTTGGCGTGGACCATTTGTATGCTCACATATATTCAGCGGAAATAGGTAGGAAGTTTGAATTTCCACTATTAGGCCTTGTTATTTCTGGAGGTCATACAGCTGCTTTTCTTGTGGAGGATTTAAATTTCAGGGTGGTAGCGAGAACCAGGGATGACGCAGCAGGTGAAGCACTGGATAAAATAGCAAAAAAACTCGGCCTGGGGTATCCTGGAGGTTCTATTATAGAGAAGATGGCAAAAGGTGGAAATTCAGAGGCCTTTGAATTTCCGGTTGTAAAATTAAAAGATGGCTCTTTTGATTTCAGTTACAGCGGCCTGAAATCCCAGGCGGCAAGAATAATAGATAGAGAGAAACTTGAGGGGCAGAAATTAAAAGATTTTCTTGCAAGTTTCCAGAAGGCTGTGGTTGATCAGATAATGGAACGTCTTGATGAGCTTGTAAGGGTTTTTAAGCCTGCTGCAATAGCCATTACAGGCGGTGTCTCTCAGAATCAGTACTTGAGGGAAAGAGCTACATCCTTTGCGGAAAAGAAGGGTGTGAAATTTTACCTCCCTGAAAAGTGGCTTTGTGGTGATAATGCTGCAATGATAGCTTATCTCGGGGAAAAGATGCTTCATGCGGGATTTTCGGAGGATCTTTTTTCCACACCGTTCCCGAGGACAGAGGCTTCCAAAGGAGAAAAACAGTTTAGAAAATGACTTACAGAATTTACACTTTTGGATGCCAGATGAATGAGCACGACTCAGAACGTCTGGCTTTTGAACTTGAGAAATTCGGATATACAAAGGCCGGCAATGAGATACCCGACCTTTTTATAATAAATACATGTGCGGTAAGAGACAAAGCTGTTCAGAAGCTTTATACAATGCTTGGCCGGGTTAGGGAATGGGCAAGAAGGGGAACTATTATAGGAGTTGTTGGATGTGTGGCTCAGGTCGAAAAAGAGAGGTTAATTAAGAGATTTCCATATATTTCTTTTGTTCTGGGGCCTCGGTCTTATCCTTACCTTCTTGAGGCCCTTTCTAAAGCAAAGAAAGGCGAAAAATTGGTAAAAGCGGACTGGAGAAAAAACTGGTGGGAAATTGGTGGCGCCAGGAGAGAAAATCCAGCAGTAGCTTACATAAGTATAATGGAGGGATGCAATAATTTCTGCACCTACTGTATAGTTCCCTTTACAAGAGGCAGGGAACTTTACAGGCCCCTTTCTTCTATTCTTGATGAAGTGAGAAGGGTAGTGGACCAGGGGTATAAAGAAATTCAGCTTCTCGGTCAAAATGTAGATTCCTGGAAATGCGATAATTATAGATTCTGGCATCTTCTTGAGAGGGTCAGGAATATCCGAGGGATAAAGTGGATAAGGTTCATTACCTCGCACCCCAAGGAATTTTCAAAGGAAATAATAGACATAATGGCTGAGGGGGAACCAGTTTCTCCCTATGTTCATCTTCCAATTCAGGCAGGTTCCAATAAAATCCTTGCTGCAATGAGAAGGGGTTATACAAGGGAGAAATTCCTGGAGATTGCCATAGAAATAAGAAAAAGAGTGCCCAATTCTTCCATAGGGACGGACGTGATCGTTGGATTCCCGGGAGAAGAGGAAAAAGACTTTGTGCAAACACTTGAGATTATGAAGGCTGTAAGATTTGATAATCTTTATTCATTTCATTACAATCCAAGACCCTTTACTTATGCCGGCAGGTTTTTGAAAGACAATGTTCCCAAGGAAGTTAAGAGAAAAAGACTTATAGAACTTCAGGAGCTTCAAAAAGAAATTCAGCTCGAGAAAAACAGAAATTTTGTGGGGAAAACAGTAGAAGTGCTTGTAACAGGAAGAAGTGCGAAAGACAAAAGAGCATTTATGGGAAGAGATGCCACCTTCAGGGTAGTTAATTTTGAATATGAAGGGGAAAATCCTATTGGGAAAATTCTTGAAGTGAAAATAAAAGAAGCGGGTCCTCATAGCCTTAAAGGTGAGGTTATAGGTGAGTGAACCTGGGAGATTTGAACCTGGAACCCTTATTTTCTCAGGAATTTATAGAGTTCCGGTATGGTTTGAGGAGATGCTGCTGGAGATAAGGAGGAAGTTTGGGCCCATAGCAATGGTTTCCGACTCCTACGAGTTTCCTGTTAGCTATTATGAAAAGGAGATGGGGAAGCCACTTATGAGGAGATTTGCTGTTGTTAAGGGAAAATTTGAATTTGAAACTCTTATTGAGGCAAAGCTGTGGGGCTACGGATTTGAAGTGTATTCCTCTTTTAATGGCTCAAGAGGAATAAATATTGACCCTGGAATTGTTTTTGTTTCTTCTCTGGTCATTGCAACTTTTAAGCCCTTTTCACACAGAATTCCTCTTTCAAAAGGGGTTTATGCTCATCTTGAGCTTCTTTTCTCAAAGGGAATTCCCAGACCTTTGCCCTGGACTTATCCAGATTTTGCCTCTGGAAAATATAACGATTTTCTGAAGGAAATATGGAAGATACACAGATCAGAGAAAGTATAATTTTTGTCCCTACCGACGGAGAGCCGGTTCTTTACAGAAGTGCGAAAAAGATTCCTGCAAAACTGGAAAAGCCCCTGAAAGCGGTTTCTATGCTGAAAAAGGAGCTGTGGGAGACAGAAATCTCGCTTTTCGGGGCTAAGAAGGGAGAAATACTTTACCCTTCAACTATGAAGGAGGAAGAGGTTAGAAACCTTTTTAAGAAGATGAAAAATAGAAGAAAGAAATGGTTGCTTTGGCTTTGCCTTGTTTTTCCTCTGACTTTTATCTTAACCCCTATCCCCGGACCAAACCTTGTTTATTACTATGTCCTTGGAAGAATAATTTTGCACTTCAAATCCATTCTTGGAATTAATAATGTGCTGAAAAACTTTAAATTCACACCCGTGGAGAATATTTTAAGATGGATTGAAAGCGAAAATACCGAACTTTACAATGGTAAAATTTTAAGCGGAGGTGTTAAATGAAGAAGATTTTTCTTGTATTTCTTCCTTTTCTTATTCTTGCCGCTACGGTTTTTGTGCCTGTAGAATGGGACAATTCCAGTATTCGTAGTTTTAAGGGTACCATAACTTATATTCAAAAAAATGTGGCGGTATTTGAAGCGAATGGCGTAAAATACGAACTCCATACAGGCCCCTCAAGATATTTATTGAAACACGGAATAGTGCTTAAAGTAGGAAGTAAATTAGAAGTTACCGGAATGGTAGTCAAAGTCAGAAACAGATACTACATTTTTACCCAAAGAATTAAATACGGTGGTAAGGCTTTAAATATAAGGGATAAAGACGGAAAACCTTTATGGAGAATGGGAAAGGGGAGAAGACCGTCCCTTTAAAATTCAGATTTAAGTTTGAAGAAATGTCAAATGTGAAGACCTGATCCCATTACTCTTTAAGGGAGCTTTTGATTCTTATTTCCAGAGCCTTGTAAGAGACTAATAGGTCTATGACCGCGAGAAGGACTCCGATGAAGAATAGAAGAAGGGAAAACAGGAAGAACACGAAGCTAAGAATACTACCTCCTGTCCAATATGTGATAATTGATGTTAGAAGACAGAACATAATTGAGGAGAAAAGGCAAATCATGGAGTTTCTCAGGAGAAGTCCCCTTTTGTAAAGAACGTTGAATTCCTCTTTTCTTACTTCTTCCCCGATTTTTAGCCTATGGTGAAGTTCTCTTACCCTGTCTATTACCCTTCCATATCTATTTTGCATAGTGAGAGCAATCAGCCCCTCCCCTGAGATTAAGACAAAGGGAACAAGTGCTGCTTTAATAAGGTTTATAACCTGTCCATCCATTATTTCACCTCAGAAAATTGTATATATAAAAGGTCCAAGAACAGAGCTTTCGGCCACTATCATAATTATACCGAAAAGGAGAAGTATTATTATGAAAGTAACAAGCCACCATAACTTATTTTTCCAGAGAAAACTCATGAGCTTCCCTGAAATTTTAGCTTTTTTATGGGCTTTCTTTAACATTATACATCCTCCTTCTTTACCAGATAATTCCCCATAATTAAAGCATCCATTTCGCTTTTAGAAAATGTATTATATGCATTTTCCGGAGAAGTAACAATAGGTTCTCCTCTCAGGTTCAACGATGTGTTTAAAACCACAGGAATGCCTGTGGCTTCTCCGAAAGTTTTTATCAATCTGTAATAGAGCGGATTTATTCTCTCATTCACTATCTGTACCCTCGCACTACCATCCACATGAGTTACCGCTGGTATGACTCTTTTGTCCTTCTTTACAGGAACTACCATAAGCATAAATCTAAGGGGCATCTGACCTTTGTTTGGTCCAAGGTCAAAAAATTCTTCAGCAGCTTCTTCAATTACAGAAGGAGCAAATGGCCTGAATGGTTCCCTGAATTTTATTTTTTTATTAACTATATCTTTCATTTCTGCTCTTCTCGGGTCTGCAAGTATTGAACGGTTACCCAGAGCTCTTGGTCCCCATTCAAATTTCCCGTGATACCATCCTATGACCTTGCCTGAGGAAATAAGGTCTACAGTCCTTTCTATCAGTTTATCTTCGTTTTCAATGTATTCGTATTTTATGTTGTTATCTTTGAGGAATTTCTCTATGGTCCCATTACCATATTCCTTACCCCAGTAGGCATGTTCCAAAACAAAAGAAGGTCTTTCCCCTGTTAACACAGCATGTGCCATAAGTGCAGCTCCAAGTGCTCCTCCTCCGTCTCCAGCCTCTGGCTGAATGTATATATTTGAAAATCCTGTTTCTTTGAGAATTAATCCGTTCGCCTTGCTGTTTAGGGCGACCCCTCCTGCCATAACAAGATTCTCAGAACCGGTGCGTTGTTTTACTCTTTTCGCAAGCTTTATAATAGCCTCTTCTGTGACTTTCTGTATGGAAGCAGCTATGTCTGCGTAATATTTATCAAGGTGTTCTGCTTCCTTCGGGTCTCTCGGTTCACCAAAAAGCTTAGTAAATGCTTTTGAAAAGGTTCTTCTGGTAGAACGATGGAAAGAGAAATATTTAAGGTTTAGGCGGAAACTGCCATCATCCTCTATTTCTATAAGTTTTTTTATTTTGTCAACATGTACCGGTTCTCCATAGGGAGCCATTCCCATGACCTTGTATTCTCCGTTGTTTACCTTAAATCCGAGGAAGGCCGTAAAGGCACTGTAAAGAAGCCCTAAAGAATGAGGAAATCTTATTTCTTCGAAGAGGGTAATTTCATGGTCTTTTCCGTATCCTATAGTTGTAGTGGTCCATTCTCCAACACCGTCTATAGTCAAAATAGCAGCTTCCTTAAATGGAGAAGGAAAAAATGCTGATGCAGCATGTGAAAGATGATGATGAGAAAAAAGAATTCTATCTTCGCTTATATCAAGGGTTTTCTGTATTAGAGCTTTTATCCACAATTTATCTTTGAGCCATACTGACATGGACTCTCTGAATACAGGAAGGGTTTCGGGGAAGGATGAGAAAACCTGTTTTATAATCCTCTCGAACTTGAGGAAGGGTTTCTCATAGAAAACAGCATAATCGAGTTGTCGAGGTTCAATTCCGGCTTCCTGCAGAACAAAATTAATAGCGTTGTAAGGGAAAGAATAATCGTGTTTTTTCCTTGAAAACCTCTCCTCCAATGCTGCTGCGACGAGTTTTCCGTTTTTTAATAGAGCAGCTGCTGCGTCATGGTAATGACAGGATATTCCAAGTATATACATCAGAATTGCCTCCTGAGCCAGCTTTCATCAATTTGAAAGTTTAGAGAACGCCATATTTTCCTCCCTCTTTTATCAAGAGGGTCAGCCAGAAGTCCATAAATGTGAAGGGGAAGAAATATCGTAAAATAGATTACGGTAAGCAAAAGGGCAGAATTAAACTTGCCAAAGGCATGCATAACTTTTTTGAATGCTTCCCATAATCTTTTCAAATTCATACCTCTTATTTAAGGAGATTTCTTCTTTGAATTATATCATAAAGAACCTCTGCTGAGATTCTATGCACAATCCTGTTTGGGTGCCGGTCCATTCGGTCAGCGGTAAGCTGAAAATTCCTGTAGTTTTTTAAGTAAGGGAGTAGGTCCACAAATATAAATCCTTCAGCCTTGGCAATGCTTTCCACTCTCTTGTGAACTCTTGAAAAGGGGTACTTTTTAAACGGAAAGTCAGGGGACGGGAAGAGTATAACTATGACGGGAATGCCTTTTTCTTCTGTTATTTCCCTGAGTTTATTGAATGCTTCAACAGTTTCTCTCCAGCCTCTGTACTTTGGGGTGTGAATGAAATTAATGACTTTTATGTAGTTCTTCCTTACCCTGGGGTCCTGAATTACTTTCCAGAGAAAGCGAAAAATCGCAAAGTGGTCGAAAAGAAACTTGTTTATTCCTTGAGGTTTTCTGTAAGCCATTTTATGATAAAGTCTGAACAGGTCTCTGGGATCCATGGGGTCGTTTAGAAAGTAAGCTATTATTATAAGGTCTGGATTGTATTTCATTCCCAGTTCTTTAATTTCACTTATTTCCTTCATGGTGTCCCACCCGGGTTGTGCTAGAAGTATTACCTCTGAATTTTTGAGCTTCTTTTCAAGAAGCCTGGCAAACATTTCGTTATACCTTACACCCCAGCCTGCAGCTATGGAATCTCCAACCACAAGGATTCTTTTTACTCCTGTGGCCTTTTTAAAAGGATGTTCTCTGTCCCTAAATCCCAGAGAATTGGATTCTCTGGCAATTTCCAATCCATATTTGTTGTTAAGTCCCAGATAAAATTCCTTGTTTAAAGGAAATGTGAGCCTTATAAATATCTCTACCGCAATAAGCCCCAGAATTGTTCCAGCCATAATAAACACTAATTTTTTCATAACTTCCTAATTTTAATCCTTCAAAGAGCATTTATCAAACCTGGGGGTTTACTGATAAAATATAGGGGATGACAGAGCTTTCAACTTTACTACTATGGGTTGTTCTTTTGGTTTCTCTTGCAGGGCTTTATGTAGGGGGCAATGTTCTTGTTTCAGGGGGAGTTTCTCTTGCAAGGAGGGCAGGAATAAAAAAGGTTGTGGTCGGACTAACTGTGGTTGCTGTTGGAACCTCAATGCCTGAATTTTTTGTCAGCCTTTTTGGTGCTCTTAAAGGAAGTCCGGATATATCAGTTGGAAATGTAATAGGCTCTAATCTTGCCAATGTGGGGCTTGCTCTTTCTATAGCGGTTCTCATAAGAAAGGAGACCGGGCGATTTATAGATGTTAACTGGGATTTGAGTTTCCTTTCCGGTGCAACCTTTGTTTTTCTTATTATGTGCTTAGACTCTAAAATTTCCCGCCTGGACGGAATTATACTTTTTGGATTACTTATTTTGTACATTCTTGCATCCACAAAGAGGGAAGGAGTGGAAGTTGAGGAAAAAAAGTCAATAAGTATGCCACTGCTTTTAATCATCGTGGGTATAGGACTACTTGGAATTTCAGCTCACTATACAGTTGCCTCTGGAATTGAGCTGGCTGCCAGAATGGGAGTTTCACAGCTTGCAATTGGAATGACTGCTATGGCTCTTGGGACATCTCTTCCAGAAATCTTCGTCTCAGCGGTTGCTGCTGTAAGGAAGGAGGCTGGAATAGGAATCGGGAATGTTATCGGGTCCAACATTTTTAATCTGCTTGGTGTGGCCGGTGGAGGATCCATTATAAAACCGTTGTTTGTAAATGAGTCTCTGAAAAAAGTGTTTATTCCTGCTTCTCTCATAGTGACCCTTTTCCTTCTCACTCTGGCAGTCTTCGGAATAAGGTTTAAGAGAAGGCATGCGGTTATAATTCTTCTTATCTATTTTATTCTGGTTTACCACCTTTTTAATTGATATAATCCAGAAGGAGGAGCATGCGAATACTCATAACCGGTGGAAAAGGGCAGCTTTCCTGGGCGTTAAAAAAGGAGTTAGAACACCATACGCTTCTTGCCCCGTCGCGGGAAGAGCTAAACATTACTGATTTCAGGAAATTTGAACAGATGGTAAGTGAATTCAAGCCAGAGTTTCTTATAAATACAGCGGCTATGACTAATGTTGATGCGTGTGAAGACGAACCTTTAAAAGCTTTTGCTGTAAATGCCATTGCTCCTGGCAGAATTGCAGAGTTTTCAGAGAGATATTCATTTACATTGATTCATATCAGCACAGACTATGTTTTCGATGGCCGCAAGAAAGAACCTTATATTGAGGAGGACTGCGCTTTCCCCATTTCTGTTTATGGAAATTCAAAACTTGCAGGAGAAAACCTTGTAAACTCCAATTCATCGGAATCTTATGTTTTGAGGACTGCTGGTCTTTTCGGCCCTGGGGGAAGAAAGAATTTCGTTAGGTTTGTTGTTGAGAATTTAAAAGAAGGGAGGCCACTGAAAATAGTAAGTGACAGATACTCCTCTCCTACCTATACACTGGAGCTTGCGAGACAGATAAAAATTATAATAGAGAAAAAGCCTTTGCCTGGCGTATACCACGCAACAAGCGAAGGAGAATGTAGCTGGTATGATTTTGCAAAGAGAATTGCTGAAATTAAGGGTTTTAATTCTTACCTCATTTCACCTGTCAAAGCAGAGGAATTTAAACAGAAGGCTATGCGTCCTCTCTATTCCGTCCTTGAAAACAGAAAATTAAAAAACGCCGGGCTTAATGTGTTTTCACATTGTATGGAAGCCCTTGAAAGGTATTTACTGGAATATCCCGACCTTTGAACCCCTTTAGTATTTTTTCCTATCCCAACTACAAAGGAGTTAGTTATAAAAAAATCCTTGTTTTTTATTTTCTCTTTGGAGAGATAAGAGTTGTAGCTGGGGCAGAAATGGAAACGAGATTTTCATTTCCCTTACTTTAAGAAATAATAGGTAAGGTAAAAAAGTGAAAGAAGCAATATGCAAAATCAAACTTGCTTCCCGCTGAGGTTTCTCAGCTTACGGAGCTGAGAAGTTAGCCTCAAGTTCTTCGCAGGTAATACCTTTGTGCCTCAACCAGTTTTTAAAGTTTACGTAATCATTAATTATTCTTCCGTGGTCAAATACAAGGGGTGGTAACTCATTCAGAGCAAAGAGTTTCGCAGCTCTGGCATCGTCTCCTCCTTCAGGCTCTCCTTTCGCCCTCGCTATAAAAACGAGAGATGCAGTATGAAATCTTGGGTCTCTTTTCGGGTGAGAGTAAAGGTGCATCTGGCACAGAATTTTAATTTCCAATCCTGTCTCTTCCTTTGCTTCCCTTTTTGCTGCCTCTTCAAAACTTTCTCCATAGTCCACGAAGCCCCCTGGGAGAGCCCAGCCGTGTGGAGGATTTTTCCTTTCAACCAGAACGATTTTGTCCCCAACTTCTATTATTATGTCAACTGTAGGGTAAGGATTCCTGGGTTGCTTCATCCTTTTCTCTCCTTAATTTTTCTGCGTCAACTACCTCATCTCCTTCATCAAGTTTTACCAGCCTTACTCCCTGGGTAGCTCTTCCCATCTCTCTAAGTTCCCTACTTTTGATTTTAATTATTTTTCCATTTCTCGTTATCAGCACTATCAGGTCGGAATCAATTGGGAAGGATGATACAACTTCTCCTGTCCTTGATGATAATTTTACATTTTTTATACCTATGCCTCCTCTTGACTGAACTTTATACTGCCCAATGGGTGTTTTTTTGCCATAGCCCAAAGAGGTTACAACAAGAATGTTTTTATGTTCTGCCCGAATTGTGTCAGCGCTCACGACTTCGTCCCCTGGTTTCAGTTTAATAGCTTTTACACCGGTAGCAGTTCTTCCCATTATCCTGAGGTCATTGGCAGGAAAAGTTATTGACATTCCTTTTCTGGTTGCAACAAAGACGTTTTCTCCACTATCTGTAAAAACAGCAACGACCTCATCTCCTTCCCTGAGATTTATGGCTATTTTCCCGTTTCTTTTGACATTTACATATTCGGAGAGTTCCGAACGTTTTGCCATTCCATTTTTTGTAATTAGAATGAGATTGTCGCCCTTTACATCTTTTAAAGAGAGCATTTCTTTGACCTTCTCGTCCTTATCAAGGGAGAGGAGATGAGAAATATGTTTTCCGCTGCCCCTTTCCCCTGTGTCAGGGATTTCATAAGTCTTTATTCCATAAACTTTTCCTTTGTCTGTAAAGAAAAGAAGCAGTGAATGAGAATTCGCAACAATTACCTTTTCGAGAACATCTTCTTTCCTTATTGTTTCGTTTCTTCCCTTTCCCCCTCTTTTCTGAACCCTGAGATATGAAATGGGTTTTTTCTTAAGGTATCCTTTGCTGGTTAAAATGACGATATAGTCTCTTTTTGGTATTAATTCTTCATCTGCAACTTCTTCAACATAAGGTAAAATTTCGGTTCTCCTTTCGTCTCCGTATTTTTTCTTTATCTCTTTTAGTTCTGTTTTTATCACTCTATCAAGGGCTTTTCTCGATGCCAGAATTTCCCTCAGTTCTTTTACCTTTTCTATTAATTGCCTCTGTTCTTCTTCAAGTTTATCCCTTTCCAGTCCGGTGAGTTTTTGCAGCTGCATCTCAAGAATTGCCTGTGCCTGAATGCGGGTTAATTTAAACCTTTTCATAAGAGCAGCTCTTGCTATATCAACGTTTTTTGAACGTTTGATTATTGCCACTACTTCGTCAATGTTTGATATGGCTATCAGAAGTCCTTCCAGAATGTGAAGTCTTTCTTCTGCTTTTCTAAGCTCGTATCTGCTTCTTCTTATAACTACAGCTCTTCTGTGGGATATAAAATGATTGAGAATTTCTTTGAGGTTCATAATCCTGGGTTTGAGATTTACTATGGCGAGAAGAATCACACCATAGCTTATCTGGAGCTGAGTGTGTTTATACAGAAGATTCAGGATCCTTTCTGGGTTTTCATCCCTTTTTAATTCTATAACCACCCTTATTCCTTTTCTGTCCGATTCGTCTCTTATGTCTGTAATTCCCTCTATCCTCTTTTCCTGAACAAGCTGAGCAATTTTCGTAAGCAGTTTTGCCTTATTAACTTCATAGGGAAGCTCAGTAATCACTATTCTGGGTTTTCCACGTTCTTCCTCAATGTGTGCTCTCCCCCTTACTATTATAGAGCCTTTGCCAGTTTCATACGCCGATTTTATACCATCAAGCCCTGCTATTATACCGTAAGTTGGAAAATCAGGACCTTTTATAAATTCCATAAGTTCATGAATACTTGCCTGAGGGTTATCTATAAGGTGGATTATACCATCTATTACTTCGGACAGGTTGTGAGGAGGAATTCTTGTAGCCATTCCCACCGCGATTCCTGAGCTACCATTTATAAAAAGATTTGGTATTTTCGTGGGGAGAACCACGGGTTCCAGTACTGTTGTATCATAGTTGGGCACAAAATCAACGGTTTCTTTGTCTATGTCTGCAAGCATTTCCTCTGCAATGCGGCTCATTCTTACTTCTGTATAACGCATTGCAGCGGGGGCGTCTCCATCTATGGACCCGAAATTGCCCTGTCCGTCCACCAGCGGGTAACGCATAGCAAAGTCCTGAGCCATTCTGACAAGTGCATCATAAACAGCAGCATCTCCGTGGGGGTGGAATTTTCCAATAACCTCTCCAACTATTCTTGCAGATTTTTTGTATGGAGAGGAATGCCGGTTTCCAGCCTCCCACATTGCATAAAGAATTCTTCTGTGGACCGGTTTTAATCCGTCTCTTACGTCAGGTATCGCCCTACCTATGATTACGCTCATAGCGTAATCAAGGTAGCTATGTTTCATCTCATCTTCGATTTCGATGGGCATTATTTCTTCCATAGCTCTCCTTTAAAGGTCAAGATTTCTTACTTTTATAGCGTTTTCTACGATAAATTCCCTTCTTTTTTCAACAGATTCACCCATGAGTATGGAAAAGATTTCGTCTGCTTCTATTCCATCTTCAATTGTGACTTTCAGCAACCTTCTCCTTTCTGGGTCCATGGTTGTTTCCCATAGTTGCTGTGGATTCATTTCTCCAAGACCTTTAAATCTTTGAATATTGAGGCCTCTTTTTGCCTTATTAAGGATTTTTTCAAGGAGCTCAAGCTCATCATTAGTTGTTTCTGGCCAGCCTTCTATCTCAAATGGGGGCTTGAAACCATCCAGTTCCTGGGCATAGCTCATGAAATCAGGAGATGAAATAAATTCCCAGTCTATCTTCAAAACAATATCATACCCATCTTTTTCATATCTTACTGTCAGAAAAGGGGTCTGATTTTCATCATCGTAACCATGAGTAACAGAATAGCCTTTTTCTTTGAAAAGGGATGCAAGTTTCTTTACATTTTCCTCGTCCAGGTCAGTGGGTTCTCTAATTCCAGCTTCTATGATAAGGTCTAAAATTTCTCTTTTGTAACCCTTTCTTTCAAGATAATGTAGAACTTCCTTTTTAGTTATTAAAGCCTTCAATATTCGCTCCAGGTCTTTACCCATATACTCCTTTCCCATACTTTTTATAGTGAATTTGTCCCTGACTCTTTTTATTATGAATTTGTTGAACTCTCTGTCGTCCTTGAGGTAAAAGGATTTTTTTCCTTCTTTTATTCTGTAAAGAGGTGGCTGGGCAATATAAAGATATCCATGTTCTATGATGGTCTTCATGTATCTGAAGAAAAATGTTAAAAGAAGGGTTCTTATATGAGCTCCATCAACATCGGCGTCGGTCATTATTATAATCTTATGATATCTGAGTTTTGATATATCAAAACTTTCCTCTATACCTGTTCCAAGGGCTGTGATAATTGCTTTTATCTCCTGAGATGAGAAGATTTTATGCATAGAAGATTTTTCTACATTGAGAATTTTTCCCTTTATAGGAAGGATAGCCTGAAATTTACGGTCTCTACCCTGTTTTGCTGAACCACCTGCTGAATCGCCTTCTACTATGAAAATTTCACTGAACTCTGGATTTCTTTCCTGGCAATCAGCGAGTTTCCCTGGAAGGGTAGTGGATTCCAGAATTCCCTTTCTTTTTACCATATCCCTGGCTTTTTTAGCGGCTTCCCTGGCTTTTGCTGAGGTAATTACTTTGTCTGATATTTTCTTTGCCGTTGGGGGATTCTCTTCAAGATGAAGGCTAAGGGCTTCATAAACGATGGAGTCAACAATTCCCTTTACTTCGTTATTCCCCAGCTTTGATTTTGTTTGGCCTTCAAACTGGGGTTCGGGGACCATAACTGAAATTACTGCTGTGAGTCCTTCTCTTACATCGTCACCTGTTATTTGAACCTTCGAGTTTTTGATTATGTTATTTATGGCTCTGGTGAGGGCTGATTTAAATCCTGTAAGATGGGTCCCACCCTCTATGGTATGAATATTATTGGCGAAGGAGAGGATATTTTCACCATAGGAGTCAGTGTATTGAAGGGCTACCTCAACTCTAACTCCTTCCCTTTCCCCTTTTATAAAAATAACATCATGAAGGCCTTTTTTGTTTTTGTTTAATTGTTTTACAAATTCTTTTATTCCACCTTCATATTTGAATTCTTTTCTTTTGTCGTTCTTCTCATCTATGAACTCTATGGATAAACCGCTGTTGAGATAAGCAAGTTCTCTGAGTCTCCTTGATATTACATCAGGGCTGAATTCTACTGTGTCGAAAATCTCATCATCGGGCCAGAATGTAATTCTGGTGCCCCTTTTGGTGGTTCTGCCCTTTTTCTTCAGTTCTGTAAGGGGTAAACCTCTGGAATATTCCTGATACCACAGGTATCCATCCCTTCTTATTTCCAGAATAAGCTTTTTGCTTAAAGCATTTACCACAGAGACTCCAACTCCATGAAGTCCTCCAGAAATAGTGTAGCTTTTTCTATCAAATTTTCCCCCCGAATGTAGTGTGGTAAGAACAACCTCTGCAGCCGGTCTTCCTTCCTCAGGATGAATTCCTACCGGTATTCCCCTACCATTATCTTCCACTGTTACCGAACCATCTACATGGAGAACGACCCTGATGTGGGTGCAATAACCTGCCAGTGCTTCGTCTATTGAGTTATCAACCAGCTCCCATATCAGGTGATGGAGCCCCTCGGAGGAGGTAGAGCCAATATACATTGCCGGACGCTTTCTTACCCCCTCCAGTCCCTTTAAAACTTTTATCGACTTTTCCGTGTACTCTTTATCCATCCATTTGATTATACCTTTAAATTCCCTCTAATGCAAGAAAAAATGCGGTTGTACGCCCTATTTAACCCCCTTATCAGCGAGGGGAATTGAGTGAAAAATTCAAAAAATTGAATCAGGATTTTTTTAAGGGTGTAAAATTTTTCTATGAAACTTTCTGATTTTGATTTTCTTTTGCCTGAGGAATTGATAGCCCAGCAGCCTCCTCCTAAAAGAGGAGAATCCAGGATGATGATACTTTATCGTAACGAGCAAAGAATAGAGCATAGTGATTTCAGGAAATTTCCAGAGTTCATCGAAAGGGACGATATAATAGTTATAAATGTAACTAGGGTTATAAAAGCAAGACTTATAGGGAGAAGACCGACCGGGGGAAAAGTGGAGATTCTGCTTCTTAAAAGAATAGAGGAAAATCTATGGGAAGTCCTGGGAAAACCGGGCAGAAGATTAAGGAAAGGAACAAGGATCATTTTTGCCCCGGGCGAGGAAGCCACAATTGAAGATGAAAGTGAAATGGGGAAGAGGAAGGTAAGATTTCATTTCGAAATAGAAAAAGAGTTGGACAAAATAGGAAGAGTTCCCCTTCCACCTTACATAAGAAGAGAACCTTCACCTGAGGACGAAGAAAGGTATCAGACTATTTTTGCGAAGGAAGGACGTTCTGTAGCAGCTCCAACTGCAGGGCTGCATTTTTCTGAAGAAATCTTAAAGAAAGTTAAAGAAAAGGCCACTGTTGTGGAAATAATTCATAATGTGGGAGAGGCAACTTTCAGGCCATTGCAGTCTGAGAAAATAGAGGAAAACAAATTGCCTGAGGAAGAATATTATATTTCTCCTCAAACATCACAGGAGCTCAAAAGAGCTGTTGAGCAGGGTAGAAGGATAATCGCCATCGGAACCACGGTTGTAAGGGCGCTTGAATCTGCATTTTCTCACGATTTTTCGCCGGGTCATCACAAAACTGACCTTTTTATTTATCCAGGATATGAATTTAAAGTAGTTAAGGCGATGCTAACAAATTTCCATCTTCCTCGTTCTTCTCTTGTGCTTTTAGTTTCTGCCTTTGCTGGCAGAGAATTTCTTTTGAAAGCTTATAAAGAGGCAATAGAGAAGAGATACAGATTCTATTCTTATGGTGATTGCATGCTGATTTTATAAAATCACCTTTTCCTTTGCATATTAACTTTCTTGTTTCATTATTAATTACGAGTTTGTTCTTTCAGCTTTTCTGGAATTAGCACAAATGAGTATGAATAAACCTGGGTTGGATAAAGCATATACTGGGGATGAGGAAGGGCGCCCCAGCTGTTGTCTCCACCAACTCCCATTTGTTTGTAATCTATATTCAATGTTGTAATTGGTCTTTTTTGAAGCTCACAGGCATGTCTGTTTCGTTTTATAACACCTTCGTCAAAATCGCTGTTCAAAAAGTGAAAGGCACTGAAGTTTATAAACGGCTGACCTTTAATTAATAGACCGTATCCGTCTCTGGATTTTAAAATAACCCAGCGGACATCAGTTCTGTTTCCATTTTCCTGTGGTCTTATATATGGGAAGTAAAGCTCATCCACTTTCATTTCATAAACCCCAACTCTTGCTCCCCATTTTCTGTCCCAGTAGCTTTCATGTGGACCTTTTCCATACCATTTAACAAGGTCAAATTCAGATGGTAGAAGCAAGGTCATCCCTATTTTTGGAATTTCTGGTAAATTCGGATATGCGGGTGACAGGGTCATAGTTACTTTTATTTCACCGTTTCCTTTTATTACATAGGATATCTGGAGAGGTGAATTTCCTGCCTGGATAGTTGAATTTTCGGTTATTGCTACCTTATCCTGTCCTATTTTCTTCATAAAGATTCTTTTTATTTCCCTGTTCTTTCCTGAATTTTTCCACACCTTGCATCTGAGCTGCATACCATTTCCAAAATCATTGTCTGTTGGGGCTCTCCAGAAATTGGGTTCTGGACCTGATTTTATAAACTCTTTTCCTTTGAACTTCAATGAAACAAAGATTGAATTCTTTCTATCAAAAGTGTAAACAAAATTCTTGCCCATTATTTTTATAAAATTTCCTTTCGTTGACACCCTCAATGGAGGAAATTGTCTCGGATTTTCAGCGACAGATTTTATTTTAAAAGGCAGTTTGAACTGTTCCCACGCAACTTCGAAATCCTTGGGTATAAGTTCTGTGGATTTTTTAGTTCTTATACTGAGGTCAAGATAGTATTCTCTTCCGGGTTCAGGCGAAAACTCAGGTGCAGAAAGTTCGATTATTTTTTCCTCATGAGGGGGTACTGACGGAAGCTCAGTTCGTCTTTTTAATATAGGGATACCATCTTTAAGGATTTTCCAGGACAAATAGAAATTGTTGAGGTCTGTAAAGTCGTATCTATTTATTAATTTTATTTCCCATTTTTTGAGGTCCGTGGGTTCAAAATTAACATATTGATATACCTTTTTTACCTCCCATAGGGCAGGATGGGGTGTTCTATCCGGTAGAACTAAACCATTTATACAAAAGTTAACATCGCTGGGAAATCCTTCTGGCCCATAATCTCCTCCATAAGCCCAGCATTCTTTACCATTTATCCTCTTTAGAAAGCCCTGGTCAACCCAATCCCATATAAATCCTCCCTGAAGTAGAGGATAACTGTAAATGACATCCCAATAGTCCTTCAGATTTCCATTGCTGTTGCCCATTGCATGGGAATATTCACACATAATAAGGGGTCTTTTTCTGGGCTTTTCTGCATATTTTATAAGATGTTCTATTGGGGCGTACATGGGGTCGTATATATCAGTATGTGGACCAAGGAGAGCCCTCTCATACATGATAGGCCTTGAAGGGTCACGTTTTTTTATCCAGTTGTAGGTAGCCTCAAAATTAACCCCATCTCCTGCTTCGTTTCCAAGGGACCAGATTATTACTGATGGATGATTTTTATCTCTTTCCACCATTCTC
>JAGHBF010000089.1 GCA_021161165.1 Candidatus Aminicenantota bacterium | reverse complement strand
TCCGCCTCCTCTTCCCCAGCTGCCGCCACGTACTCTACCAAATCCGCCTCCTCTCCCCCGGCCGCCTCCACGACCTCTGCCGAATCCTCCGCCGGGGCCAAATCCCCCTCCAGGACCGAAACCACCTCCTGGGCCGATGCCACCACCAGAACCATAGCCTGGACCGAATCCAGGACCGGCTGGAGAAGATGGTGCTGCTTCTGTGGCCTGTCCTGAGGCTACCATTTCGATAGCCTGGGAAACAGTTATATTGGATGGCACATTAAAAAGTCTGACCCCTCCGCTCTGAAGCACCGATTGAGCGTTGGGTCCAAAGGCACCGGAAACCACTGCCTGTACCCCTTCCTGAAGTACCATCTGGGCAGCTGCGATTCCTGCACCGGAAGCTGCCTGAGCATTGGGGTTGGGAATTGCTCTGAAATCCTGTGGATTCTCCGTATCCACTACTATAAAGTACGGAGCCCTACCAAATCTCGGATCAACCGGAGAATTAAGATCAGGGCCTGTTGCTGTAACAAGTATTCTCATGTTACCTCCTTTTGCTTTTTTAATTCTTCAAGCCATTGCTTGAGATGTTTCAACTGGTTCTCGAGGGCAGAAACCTGTCCCTCCAGAAACTCCTTTTCTGAAGGCATCCACCCTGCAGGAGCAGTTTGAGGAATTTTTCCCTCCTTTAACTGCACCACCAAATCTCTGGCAATGCCGCCGAAGGATGGAATTATCCTTATGCCCGCAGACATCAACACCATGGAAGCATTGGGACCAACTGCTGGAGCAACAACTGCCTGCACTCCCCGCTGAATTGCAAGTTGAGCCGCTGCTATCCCTGCTGCCGAAGGGTAAAAGGCATAGGGATTCGGAAAGACCTCAGCATTATCAGGGTTTTCTGTATCCACCACTGCATAATATGGAGCTCTACCAAATCTGGGATCAACCGGAAACTGGAGTCCGGGTCCGGAAACCGGAATCATAACCTTCATAGCTCACCTCCTATTTGTTCTGGGACTCTGACTGGGAAACATTGGTATAGGAATAATAGGGATTTACCCCATAATAGCCGGGGTAGGAGTAATAGCCGGGATAATAGGCACCAGGGTAGGCACCATAGTAACCGCCATAATAAGGCCATCCCCATGCCCAGCGGCAGAAGCCTCTACCCCAGCCACGGCCCCAGCCACGACCCCAGCCACGACCCCAGCCACGACCCCAGCCGAAACCATATCCAAATCCATATCCATACCATGGGTTATACCAGTACATTTTTTCACCTCCATTTTTTTCTTTTTCCCCATCTCCAGCGCTTCCTGGCAGGAGGAGGAAAGGGCATTCCCCCGCCAAGAAGAGCAGAGATGACCTCATCTATGTCTCCTATTATTCCCCACAGCGTTTCTATTCCTTTTTCCCTGAAGAGAAAAATAAGCTGTGGTGGAAGGGCTCCACAGAGAACAAGATCGACTTCAAGCTCCGATAAGAGATCAGGTAAAAGAGTGAAAGGAGCTCCTCTTGACGAAAATTTTTCCTTAGATACAACTGCTCCATTTGATATCGTGTATATCCAGAAGTCTTCTGTTAGTTCAAGTCTTGGAGCCACTCTTCCGTTAAAATCAGCCACTGCCACTCTCATCGATTTGTTTAGAGCAAATTTTGTGCCAGAATAAAGGCCGTAAAAATCGGACTAAAAATTAAAAGGTTGAAACATTTTGTTTAATATTGCTCATTTACTAAATTGATTTCAGTCATAATCATCTTCTTTGACTTATTTAATTTGAAACACAAAGTGTTATAATTTTCATATGCAGGAGGAATTTGCTAAAAAAATACTGGAAGAAATTTCGGAGGGTGTTATTTTTGTGGAAGACTTCAGAGTGATATATGCGAATAAAGCAGCCAGTAATATAACCGGATTTCCCCCGAAAGAAATGAAGGGTAAATATTGCTTTGAGATTTTAAGATGCGAACTTTGCCAGAAGAACTGTCCGGTAAGAGAAAATAAACAACTTCCACTAGAAATAAATCAAGTATCAGTTATGGATCGTTACAACGAAGAAAAATTTTTAAAAATAAGAATCCAACCTCTAAACAACGGATGGACAATTATTCTTCAGGACATCACAAGAGAAGTAAGGTTATCCAAGGAATTTCACGGAAGATACGGAATATCAGACATAATCACAGCTCATCCCAAACTCCTGGAGATTATTCACATCCTGCCGAGGATAGCCATGAGCGATTCTCCTGTTTTAATTGAGGGAGAAAGCGGAACCGGAAAGGAAATTTTCGCATCCGCAATAAAGGACCTCAGCAAAAGAAGAAGCAAACCCTATTTAAGGATTAACTGCGCCGCTATACCAGAAAACCTTATTGAATCCGAACTTTTCGGTTATAAAAAAGGCGCTTTCACAGATGCCAGAACTGATAAAAAGGGGTTGTTTTCAATAGCAGATGGAGGGACTCTTCTTCTTGACGAAATAGCAGAGCTTCCCCAGCAAACTCAGGCAAAGCTCCTGAGAGTATTGGAAGAGGGAGAAATAATTCCACTTGGAGGAACAACCCCGGAGAAGGTGAATGTCAGGATCATCGCCGCCACAAACAAAAACCTCCGACTCCTGGTGGAGGAAGGCAGGTTCAGGGAAGACCTTTTCTACCGCTTAAACGTGGTATATATTTACCTGCCTCCGCTAAGGGAAAGAAAGGAAGATATTCCCCTTCTTGTTGAACATTTTATAGATTACCTCAACACGATAAAGGGAAAGGAAATAAAGGGGATAAAAAATCGGGCGATGTCCCTTCTCATGGACTACGATTATCCTGGAAATGTGAGGGAGCTGAAAAACATTATTGAGAGTGCCTTTGTGCTTATAGATGAGGGCTACATAGACGTCAATCACCTGCCTGTTTATATCAGAGAAGACAAGGGGGAACGAAGAAGGATAGAGGAGGCCCTGCGGCAGGCACGCTGGAAAAAGAGTGAGGCAGCGAAGCTTCTTGGCATATCCAGAGCTACCCTCTGGAGAAAGATGAAGAAATACGGTTTACGCTAAAACCCTTCAAAATAGACTATTTTCTCTTTTTTACAGTTATTTCTAATGCAGGCTCAAAAGATTTAATTCACAAATTCTTTACTCCTCCACCGAAGCCAAAATTAAGAATTGGCCCCTTTCACCTCCAAGGAAAAACAGGTTTCCATTAACATCGCTTCCTTTGGGTATGCCAGGAAAACTGCCCCATATCTCCATTTCTTCCGTACCTCTTCCGGGTGAAATAATTACCGCACTCTTCGAGGACTTCTTCTCTACATAGATTTTTCCTTTTTTTACAAAGAAAAGGCCCCTTTCCGGCCAGTTAACTTCTCCTATCTTATTCCCATGATAGTCGAAAATCTTTATAGTTGAACTTACAGGACAACAAAGATAAATTCTCTCCATTGAGTAATCAAACCTCGGTGGACAACCTCCAAAATTGTCCAGATTCGCTTCCATAATGCTGTTTAGGTTAACATGCTTATTTTTAAGTTCGAAAAATGAGGTCACAAAATTGCCCTGGAAATCCAGAATGTGATGGGAAAACTTCCTGAGAGATTCATCTTTTGGTACACCTATTATCATAATGAGATTCTTGGGATGAAGGACCTTCACATCTCTGATGGAAATGAATTTTTTAAAAAGGTCCATAGTCCTCAGAACCTTCCCGGTTTCGGGATCCAACCATATAAGGAAGGGCCAGTTCTTCTTGCTTGCCATTATAACCACATTTCCTTCGTTGTCAGTGTCAAGGGAAAGTAGATTGGAGTATTCACCAAGGCTCTTTTCCTCAATTCTTCCATCCTTCAAGATTTCCACATAACTGTTCCTGCCTCGCTGGGAGACGAAAATATTTCCTTTCTCGTCTGAAGCTACAAATGTTATATGGGGAAAATATGGCTTTAGGTATTTTAGCTCCACCCTTTTTCGATTGTTAAACTTTAAAAACCCTCCTGCAAACAAAACCCCGCTTATAATTATGAATAAGAAGGTTTTTTTCCTCATTTTTACCTTCCTCCTTCATTTTTCAGGAGTTCTCTTTTGTAAACCCGCTCCCTTGATAAATAAGATGGAAGAATGCATTTCTTCCACTTCTTTAGCGTAAAGTCATAACCTGAACAGGACATTTTTATCGGAGCAACTGGTATAGGCCCTCCACATTCTCTCCCCACACATATAGAAAAATAATGAGGATTTCCAGAAGCATCATAGCATTTTAATAAAAATGCTCTATAACCACAAAAGTAACCATAGAATGGAACACACGAACTACCCCACACGTCACATTCCACTACATATTCTGGTACGCATTTCATGTGATTACAATCCCCATATAAATTTACCAAAAAGAGTAAAGCTAAAATTAAAGAAAGAACCATAGTCTTCCTTTTCATTTTGCCCTCCACTTTAAAATTATAGAACTTCCAAAAAAAAATCAAGGGGTTATATAAGCTAATGACACAAAGAAAACTTCCTTCCCCTATAAGAATTCAATACCCCATGAGTGGAGAAGTTAAAAATAGCTAAATTTAAAGAGGTAGCCCAGGCGAACCACCTTAATAGCGAGCTCAAACGTCAACTATTAAGATTCCCTAAAGTTTCTGTTCCAGGAATCCACCTCTGTAGGAAGCCTTACCCTCACAGCGTTCAAAGATCACCTGGCATATTTTCGTGCCCGGGTAAAGCCTCAGGGCCACATTTCCTGCATTGAAAATCTCAAGCACCTGCCTACCTTTTGAACCGGGTTGTATGAGGGAGGCCGTTATGTGCACCATAAGTCCCAGGCGGGCAAATCTGCTGCGGCCCTGAATCCATCCGCATATATCCTCTGGAAGGGAGATTGTCTCCTCGGTTATCCCCAGAATGCTTTCGCCGGGAAGGATCACAATGAAGTCTTTTACCTCAATTCTTTCGGTTATCTCCCTGTAATCCGTATCTTCCCTAACATCTATTACTCCTGGAAGACGCTGGAAAATCCTGAACTCCTTTGAGAGGGTGAAATCATAGGAGGCAGGGCCCAGGTTCCCTTCTCTGAAGGGTTCAATCCTGAGCCTGCCTGCCCTTATCTCTTCAATTATTTTTTCACGGGTTAAAATCATTTAAGGTGCCTGTCAAACCAGCCGATTACCCTTTCCCACCATACCTTTCTGTTTTTTGGCTTTACAACGAAGTGATACTCATCGTGGAAGAAGAGAAGCTCCGATTCAACCCCCATTTCCTGAAGGGCGGTGAAGAACTGAAGGGACTGTGTATAGGGCACCCTGTAATCATGTTCGCCTGCAATGACAAGGCAGGGGGTACGGAAGTTCTTCACATAGCTCGAAGGGGAAAGCTTCTTGTAAACCTTCCCCACCTCCCAGGGCGCTCCTCCATATTCCCACCTGGGGAACCAGAGCTCTTCGGTGGCACCGTACATGCTGGGAAGGTCATAAACCCCTGCATGGGAAACAAGCACTTTGAATATTCCGGGATTGTGCCCCTCTATCCAGTCAATCATGTAACCGCCATAGGAAGCCCCTGCTGCGCCTATTCTGTTTCTATCTATAAACGGATATCTTTTTATTGCTTCCTTCATTCCCTTTATTATGTCAATGTAGGGTTTTCCGCCCCAGTCCTTATTTATACTGTCGGTAAATTTTATTCCATACCCCTTTGAACCATGGAAATTTACCATCACAATCACGTATCCTGGAGATGCGAACATGGATACGTTCCATCTGGGATGGAAATCATCACTCCACATTCCCTGGGGTCCACCATGTATAAGCATTATCGTCGGATATTTCTTTTTGGGATCAAAGAAGGGCGGTTTAACAATAAATCCCTGAACCTTATCGCCCTTCGCTCCCTTAAACCAGAAGCTCTCAAGTGGATTCATTTCTACATCCTTGAGTTTGGACATGTTTATATCGGTGAGCCTTTCAATTTTTCCTGTTTTAAGGTCAAGTGAGTATATTTCCTGTGGCCTGTTTACCGCTTCATTGGTGAAATAAAGATGTTCTTTGCTGTAAACAAGATTCCTTGCGTAAACTTTATCCAGAGCCTTCTCTATTTTACCCTTCTCATCCACTGAATAAATTGGATGATAACCCTCATCATAAGCTGTGAAATAAAGCTTATCTTTACCGTGCACAAAATCTATAATGTGTCTATCCAGGAACAGAGTAAGGACATCTATCTTACCGGATTTCAGGTCCATCCGTGTTATTTCAGTCTGGTCAGACTCATAACCGGGTCTTTTCATTGAAAGCCATACAAGATGCTTACCGCATGGACAAACAAAGGGAGCAGCATCATTTCCACGGCCGGTTGTAAGCTTTTTCATCTTTCCGGATTTAATATCATAGGCATAAATATCGTTGTTGGTGGAGAGAGCTGGTTCGGGATCGGAGTTCATCACGAAGAAAATCTTCCCCTGGGCAAGGATAAAGTCATGGGAGGAGCCAAGATCCAGAGGAGGGGAATCCTTGGGCATTCCTTTCATTATATCTTTAAGCACCTTCCCATCTTTTGTCGCTAAAAACACATGGGAATAGAGCCCTTCTCTCCAGGTGTTCCATACTCTGTAGAAAAGTTTATCTGTATGGAACCATTTGTTCCTGGATTTTTCTTCAAGTTTTTTCTTCAGGTCATCGAAGTTTTTATAGTTTGGCAAAACATCGGCTGTAAAAACTATGTATTTCCCATCGTCGCTGAATCTGAAATCTGTTATGTCTGTTACGAATTCAAGAAGCACCCTTGGCTCACCTCCATTTTTCGGAAAAACGTAAATTTTGGCTTTTCCGTCGCGAGAAGAAAGAAAAGCGAGTTCCCCCTGGGGAGAAAATCTTGGTATATAGTCCTTTCCGCTGGTGGTAAGTTTCGAAACTTCTCCTGTTTTAAGGTCCTTCATGTAAATAAATGAAAGATTGCGATTCTTCTTCATGCAGGGAGTTGAGACGGTAAAAACAAGCCGGCTTCCATCTGGAGAAACAGTAAGGTTGCCTATCTGGGAAATTTTGATAAAGTCATTAAACTCCAGCCTTTTTGCAGGAAATACAAAAAGTGTTAGTATGAAAAATAATATTGTTGCTTTTTTCATCGCAGCACCTCCGTTTTTCATTATATAAAGATTGAAAAACTATGGGAAATTATTTTATAATAG
>JAGHBF010000118.1 GCA_021161165.1 Candidatus Aminicenantota bacterium | reverse complement strand
TTAAAAGTAAATGGTTGAGGAATAAATGTCAGGAAAAAGACAATAAGCACAAAAATAGCTATTAATATCCTTACGAGGTCAAGGCCATCTTCATATTCAAAAGCAGGATGATAAACTCCTATAAGAGCCGCAAACCCAGCCCATATGAGCCACACCCACCATTTAAAAATGCCCAAATATATGAGAAAAACAAAAACTGCAAAGGAAAGTTTATTGGAATCCTTTCCCAGAACAGCGTAACTTATGTGTCCGCCATCAAGCTGGCTTATGGGAATGAGATTAAGAGAAGTAACAAAAAGTCCGACCCATGCGGCAAAACCAATAGGGTGTATAAGAATGTTATCAGAAGGCACAGATGGGAAATAAAATTTGTATAGTAGTTTAAAAAGTAAAGGTTCCCCCAGAGATAATCCTCCCTGTGGAATTTTTGCTAGCACTCTGGAGTGAGAAAGGCCATAAAGTAGAAAAGGAATTGAAACAATAAAACCTGTGATGGGCCCGGCAGCACCAACGTCAAAAAGTGCTTTCCTTGAGGGGATAACTCCCCTTATCTTAATTACTGCTCCAAAAGTCCCTATTATATTTGGAGCCGGAATGAAATACGGTAGAGTGGCATCAACCCCGTATTTTTTCGCCATAAGATAATGCCCCATCTCGTGAGAAAGAAGAATGAGCATGATGGAAAAGGAAAACGGAAGCCCCATTAAAAGGAATTCCCCACTCAAAAATAGGTTTATTAATTCTGTCTCTTTAAGGTTAGGGTAATAAAAACTTATCCAGTGAAGAGCTCCCCAGAAAAGCGTTGAAACAAATGTTAGCAAAAATAGGATGAGATTCAGCCAGGGAAATTTATTGTAAGGTTTCAATACATTTAGCTTCCTTTATTATGGTCTCTGCAAGATTCATAAATGCTTTAGCCTGTTCGCTCTCAGGATAATAAAGAACTACAGGCCTTCCTGCATCGGACCCTTCGGCTGCCTTTGGTTCAAAAGGTATTTCACCCAGGTATTTAGTATTCATAGCCTTAGCCGCTTCCTTTGCTCCGGCATGTGGGAAAAGGTCTATTCTTTTACCGCAGTGCGGGCAAATAAGATAGCTCATATTCTCTATAATACCTATTACAGGAACTCCAACTTCGATAAACATTTTTGTCCCCTTTCTCGCATCCTGAAGTGCCAGCTCCTGAGGAGTGGTAACTACTATTCCTCCGTCCACAGGCACTTTCTGTACCAGAGAAAGCTGAATATCGCCTGTTCCAGGTGGAAGGTCTACTATAAGAATGTCCAGAGGTGCCCAAACCACGTCCCTTAAAAATTGTTCTATAAGTTTTGAAACAAGAGGTCCTCTCCAGATTATAGGCTGGTCTTTTTCCACGAAAAATCCAATACTGATTACTTTTATTCCTCCTACATCCACGGGCATTATTTTGTTATTCTCAATAACCTGAGGTACCGCTCCCTCTATTCCGAGCATGGTGGGAACATTGGGACCATATGCATCAGCATCCATAATCCCCACTTTATATCCCTTCTTGGCAAGCGCAAGTGCAAGATTCACTGCTACGGTAGTTTTCCCGACTCCTCCTTTACCTGAGGCGACTGCTATCACGCATTTTACCCCTTCTATCTTTTTCTGGTCTGCAAAAGGAGAAGATTTAGCCTGTGCTTGTGTTTTTGGAGAAGGAGGTTCCTTGCTGGCTAGAGTCTCAACATTCACTTCCACCTCATCCACACCATCAAGAGACAGGACTTTTTCCCTTACCTCTTTTACTACACTGTCCGCTGTCTCTTTATTTCTTGTATTTATATAGAGATTAATTATTGCCTTACCATCCCTGAATTCAATTTTTTTCACCATTCCAAATGATAATATATCCCTTGTATATCCAGGATATTTGACAGTCTTCAAAATTTCTTTAATTTTTTCTTCCATTTTTGTTAAGGGGGGCAACGCCCCCCATCCTCCTTTTAATTATAGTACTGGCTCCTTGTCTGGATGCAGTTTCTTGAATTTCTCAAGAAGCTGCTCTTTTGTTTCCTGGTAGTCTGGATTTTGAACTATGCAATCAACTGGACAAACGGAAACACACTGAGGTTCATCGTAGAAACCAACACATTCTGTGCATTTTTCAGGATCAATCTCGAAAAATTCAGCACCCTGGGAAATTGCCTCATTAGGGCATTCAGGTTCACAAGCCCCACAGTTAATGCATTCATCAGTAATCATTAAAGCCATTTTCTTACCTCCCTATTAATCTTGGATTTTATTATATCACAGCAAATGATAGGCAACAACAAGGCCTGCCACCACCACCGAAACCATACTCATGAGTTTTATAAGTATATTAAGGGAAGGCCCAGCAGTATCTTTTAATGGGTCTCCTACTGTATCTCCAACCACACCTGCCTTGTGCGGTTCTGAGCCTTTTCCTCCGTAATTTCCCTCTTCGATAAATTTCTTGGCATTGTCCCAGGCGCCACCCGCATTAGCCATAAATATAGCAAGAATAAAGCCTGAACTAAGTGCACCTATAAGCAATCCCATAACTCCGGAGACCCCTAAAATCAACCCAGTTACAATTGGTGCAAGAACTGCTGATGTTGCAGGGAGAATCATAGCCCTTTGAGCACCTTTTGTAGAAATTTCAACACACGTTGCATAATCGGGTTTTGCCTTCCCTTCCAGCAATCCCTTTATTTCCTTGAACTGACGCCTGACTTCTTCAACCATGTCTGAAGCTGCTTTACCCACAGCTTTTATAGCGAGACCTGAGAACAGAAAGGACATCATTGCACCTATGAAAATACCCACAATAACCTTGGGATTCATAAGGTTTACGCTGAAGAGTTTCATAAAATCAGCAATTTTTGCATGATGCAGCCACTGAACAATTACATTTGTATCCGAGGAACCAACCACAGCAGCAATATCTTTGAAAACCCATCCATTATTTACAAGCCTTATTAATCCACCTCTTACTTCTTCAATATAGGCAGCGAGCAGGGCAAGAGCCGTTAAGGCTGCAGAACCTATTGCAAACCCCTTTCCGGTGGCAGCAGTGGTATTTCCAAGGGCATCAAGAGCATCTGTTCTCTTTCGAACCTCTTCAGGTAGCTCTGACATCTGTGCATTACCTCCAGCATTATCTGCCACAGGACCGTACGCGTCAGTTGCAAGAGTAATTCCAAGTGTTGAAAGCATTCCCACCGCTGCTATTCCTATACCGTATAGTCCTATAATAGGAGATTTAAATCCTCCAGCTGACCAGAAAGCAATGATTATACCCGTGGCTACTGAAAGAACTGGCACAAATGTGGAAATCATTCCTGTTGAAAGGCCTGCAAGAATAGTTGTAGCAGGGCCGGTAAGTGATTGACTGGCTATGAATTTGGTGGGGGAGTATCCAGAACTTGTATAGTATTCCGTTGATTTTCCAATTATCAACCCCACAACAAGTCCTGTTATAACAGAACCAAAAATTCCCATGTTATTGGGGAGAAGAGCTTTTATTATGAAAAATGTTGCAATTATTATTAAAATAGAAGCTCCGTAAATTCCTCTATTCAACGCATTTAAAAGGTTTTTCTGGTTCGCATCCTCTTTTGCCTTTACAAGGTATATACCTATAATTGAGGCTATCATCCCAACTGCTGCTATAACCATTGGAAGTATAACGGCGTTCAAAGTGAACTTTGGCATGGCATAAAAAGCAGAGGCACCGAGAGCTGCAGAAGAAAGGATTGAGCCTGTATAGGACTCATAAAGGTCAGCACCCATTCCCGCAACATCTCCAACATTGTCTCCGACATTGTCTGCTATAACCGCTGGATTTCTTGGGTCATCTTCAGGGATTCCTGCTTCCACTTTTCCAACAAGGTCTGCACCCACATCTGCTGCCTTTGTGAAAATTCCTCCACCAACCCTTGCAAAGAGAGCCTGAAGCGACGCTCCCATTCCAAAAGAAAGAAGAGTAACTGTTGTTAGTCTAAGGTCATACTTAACAAGGTAGTGAAGCACAGAGAACCAAATAGAAATGTCAATCAGTCCAAGACCTACAACAACGAGGCCCATTATTGCTCCAGCTCTAAAGGCAATTCTTAAAGCTTTATTAAGGGACTCTCTCGCAGCGTTGGCTGTTCTTGCTGAAGAAGCAGTTGCAGCCATCATCCCAAGATAACCGGATAAAGCCGAGAAAAATCCTCCTGTAAGAAAAGCAAAAGCAGTCCATCTGGACTGAACCTTTAATACAAAAGACAGAAATACAAGGAACAGACTGGTTATCACAAAGAAAATTGCTACCACTACATACTGTCTTTTAAGATAGGCTTTTGCTCCAATCCTTACTGCCTCAGCTATTTCCTTCATTCTATCCGTTCCTTCAGGGTGTTTTATTATTTGTTTATAAAAGAAATAGGCAAACAGAAGAGCGAGAATTGCCGCAAAAGGTGCAAGCATAAATAACCAGTTAAACCCCATTTTTTCCTCCATTCTTTTTGCTAAAGTGCTTTAAAGGTAAAAGGTATTATACAATCTAAAATTCTTCCTGACAATATACAAAGACTTTATGAAATGTGAAGCCGCAAATGAAGCCTGTCCGAATATCTGAAACCATATTTCAGGGAGAGACGAACCACTTCCGGAGCTCTTATTTTTAACTCCTGAGGATTAGATGCCATTGGCATGAGATATACCCTATGGAGGGGTATTGAAAGGTTGTTTACTATCTCAAGAATTTCCTTTAAATCCTCTTCCTCGGATACTACAAATTTATAAATGCTGTCAAAGGGAAGAAATTCTTTTAATGTTTCGGGTTTATAAACCTGTAATACAGACATGCCAGAATTACCGGTTTTAGGGGAAACATTATATCTGACCCACGTAAAAGAGATGGGAGAAATTGTCCCGTTTGTTTCGACTTCAATAGTTGAAAAAGCTTTTTTTATTTTATAAAGCAAAACTGAAAGAGATTCTTTTTGAAGTAGAGGTTCTCCCCCTGTTATCACAAGATTTGAGGCTTTATGCTTGAGACTTAATATATGGTGAATCACTTCCTTTATTTCCATTGTTTTTCCTTTTTTTAGAGCCTCGGTGCTATCACAGAAAACACATTTGAGATTACATCCAGAGAGCCTTAGAAAAACCGATGGGACACCAGAGAGAGGACCTTCTCCCTGAATAGAATAAAAAATAGAGTGAACCTTTAAGTTAGTATCTTTCAAAGTCTATTATTTCCAACTTATCTTTCTCAACTCTCACAAAGGCACTCTGATTTTCTGTTTCGTAAACCTCCACCTCTGCCCATTCAAGGCCAAGTTCTGAAATCAGTCTGTAACCTATTAAAAGTGCAAGATTCTCTGCGGTAGGGTTTCTATCCAGTAAAAAAAGCCTCTGTCCTGCATTCCTCAGCAACTCAACAAGCGGGTCATCTCTGAAAAGAATTACGCAGTGGTCAAGCTGGCTCACTATGTTTTTGACATCTACAAAGTCCGCCACCATCCCCCACTGGTTTAGTTCTCCGAATGCTCTGATTTTAACCCTATAAGAATGACCATGCAGATATCTACACTTTTCCTGATGTTGCCATAATCTGTGCGCAGCGTGAAAACTTCTATTTACCCTTATCTCCATGGCTTTATTATACTATTTCGTATTAGTGCTTTTTTAGTGATTCAACAATCTCCTTTGTATCCCTAGCTATAACAAGCTCCTCGTTTGTAGGAATCACAAAAACTTCCACTTTTGAACCGTCCTTTGATATCGAACCTTCTTTTCCTCCTATCATCTGCCGGTTTTTTTGCGGATCTATTTCAATCCCTATAAATTCAAGGCCTTCGCAGCTTTTTTCTCTGATTAGCCAGGAATTTTCCCCTATTCCAGCAGTGAACACAAGAACATCAAGACCGCCCATTGCCGCAGAATATGCTCCAATGTATTTTTTTACCATATATGCATACATATCCAGAGCCAATTTTGCCCTTCTGTTTCCCTTATCAGCTGCCTCTTCAAGGTCTCTCATATCAGAAGAAAATCCCGATACTCCGAGCATCCCACTCTTTTTATTAAGCAGGTGGTCAACCTCTGTGTAAGACATCTTGAGCTCTCTTTGAAGAGCAAGGGGAATAGCAGGATCAAGATTGCCACACCTCGTTCCCATGTAAAGACCCTCAAGAGGAGTATAGCCCATTGTTGTGTCTATGGATTTCCCGTATTTGACCGCAGTCATTGAAGCTCCATTTCCAAGGTGGGCTGTTATTATACGCAGTTTTTCCTTTGGTTTTTTCAAGAGAAAAGCAGCCCTATCGGACACATACCTATGGGAAGTTCCATGAAAGCCGTATCTTCTTATTCTTTTTTCCTCATACAGCTCGTAAGGAAGTGCATAAAGATAGCTATATTCAGGCATTGTCTGATGAAAGGCGGTATCAAAAACTGCTACCATAGGAGCATGAGGAATCGAGGCCGCAGCCGCTTCTATTCCAGAGAGGTTTGCTGGATTGTGAAGAGGAGCAAGGGGAATACATTCTCTAATCATTTCAACCACTTCATCTGTTATGAGAACTGAAGAAGTAAATTTTTCCCCTCCGTGAACAACCCTATGCCCTACAGCGTTTATTTCCCTTACATCCTTTATGACCCCATAGAAAGGATGGGTAAGGTATTTAAGAATCAGCTCTATGGCTTTATTGTGATTTGGAACTTCCTCCTCTACTATTAACTCTTCTTCTCCCTTTTTTCGGTGTTTAAGCCTCGAACCAGCCAGACCTATTCTCTCTACTATGCCCCTGGCAAGTACCGATTCATCCTCCATATCAATAACCTGATACTTGACAGATGAACTTCCAGAATTCAGCACCATAATTTTCATTTTTCATCTCCTGTTTATAAGTTCTTTCATTTCCCTGACAGCTCTTTCCAGGCCTACGTATACTGCTCTTGCCACGATGGAATGTCCTATATTAAGCTCCTCAATTTCTTCTATCTTAACTATTGGAGTTACATTTCTATAATTGAGGCCATGCCCGGCGAGCACCTTCAATCCAATTTTTGAAGCCAGCTTTGCTGTCTTACTGATATGCTCAAGTTCCTGGTCTACTCTCTCTCCTTCTGCATATTTGCCAGTATTTATCTCCACAGCCCCTACCCCCAATTTAGCACAGGCACGAACTTGATCAGGGTCAGGATCAACAAAAATGGAAACTTCTATCCCTGCAGCAAGGAGTTTTGAAATCGCTGGCTTTATAAACTCTCCCTGTAGCACCACATCTAAACCGCCTTCTGTTGTAATTTCCTCTCTTCTTTCCGGGACAAGGGTGACCTGATGGGGTAAAATCTCCAGAGCAATTTCCACCATTTCATCTGTAGCAGCCATTTCCACATTGAGCCTGGTCTTTACAACATCCTTGAGCAGCTTAACATCTCTTTCTTTTATATGCCTTCTGTCCCCTCTCAAATGCACGGTGATACCATCTGCTCCTCCAAGTTCTGCAAGAAGGGCTGCCTGAACTGGGTCAGGCTCTTTTGCCTTTCTTGCCTCTCTTACAGTTGCAATGTGATCTAAGTTTACTCCAAGTCTCATTATAAATCCTCCACTATATATTTTCTTTTAAAATATTTTCTTTCCTGAGTATCTCCCTCATTCCTTTCAAAGCTTCTTTAAGTGCTTTTTTCGTTCCTCTTTTATCTCTTCCCTGGACTGTTATTCTTAGAAAGTTTTCTGTCCCTGAAAAACGTATCAAAAAATAGCATTCTTTGTGTTTCTTACGGAGTTCTTCTATAAAACCCTTAAATCCGTCTATCTTTTCAAGAGGTCTTCTCTCAGTTACAGGAATGTTCTCTTTAAATTGGGGAAAAAGCTTTAATTTCTTCCCCCACAAAGAGGGTTTTTCCCCTCTTCTTTTGAGAGTAGTTGAAATAAGAACCGCTGTCAAAAGTCCGTCTCCTGTAGAGAGTATTTCCCTGAAAATAGTATGCCCTGATTCCTCTCCGCCAAGGATAGCTTTGCTCTTAACCATCTCGGCAAAAACAAGCCTATCTCCTACAGGTGCCCTTATAAACTCTATACCCATCTCTTTAAGGGCTTTTTCAAGTGCCAGATTTGACATTACTGTACCCACAACTTTTCGGTTCCACTTTTTACGCTCTTCATTGAAAACCGAGGAAAAAAGAAAAAGAGTATGGTCACCTGTAAGAATATTTCCCTTCTCATCCATCCAGATACATCTATCAGCATCCCCATCAAAAGCAAACCCTATACTTGCTTTTTTTGATTTGACTCTCCATGCCAGATTCTCTGGATGCACTGCTCCTGTAATATTTATATTTCTCCCGTCAGGAGAATTTCCTATATCCTCTACTTTAGCTCCAAGATAGGAAAAGACCTCAGAGGCGACCTCGTAAGCTGCCCCATTAGCGCTATCAAGGATGACCTTCATACCTTTAAGTTCAGTTTCTGCTCTGGAAACCAGAAATTTTTTATATTCGTCTTTCAGGTCTTCTCTAACCAATCTAAATTTGTTTATTCTCAATATCTTAAGAGCAAGTATTTCTTCCTCCAGTTCCTGCTCTTTTCTTAATGAAAGCTTTTTCCCATCCGGGCCTACGATTTTTATACCATTGTCCCAGAAAGGATTATGAGAGGCAGAAATCGAAATTCCTGAGGAAAATCCGAATTTCGGCACAAGATATGAAAGAGCCGAAGTTGGCAAAATCCCGGAACTTACAGCTTCGCCTCCAGCCTCAGTTATTCCATAGGCGAGGAGTTCCTCTATCTCTTCGCCTGTATTTCTAGTATCCCTAACTATCAAAACTCTTGGGTATCTCTTCCCCACCACATAACCAATTTTAATTATAGTGTCACGACTTAAGGGTTCGTCCCACGGCTTACCCCTTATTCCATCGGTTCCGAACAATCTCATTTTTTCCTTATCCTGTAGCGAACTAACTTAACGCCTTCTTCAAGCTGAACAACCGGGACCAGTTTTTTGCCCTTTTTCTCCACACCGGTGATTGCTTCTTTTGTTAAGCTGTTAATCTTAGAATAAGGTCCCTCCACTTTTACCCAGATTTTGTAATTTCCCCTTTCAACAGAAAAAGTTTTAAATACAGTTTTTTCTCTTCCCTTAAAACTCAGAAGAACTATACCATCTTCCGGTTCTATAAGAGAAACAGCTCCCTGTGGGGGAACAATTTTTACTTTAAATGTTTCATCTAATTTTGCCTCTTTGAGATTGAAGGGTTCAGTGTAAACGCTAGAAATCTTCGAGATAGACTCCTTTATCCCTGAAATAATTGCATATTTAGGATTAATCTGATATCCCTCAAAGACCATCCAGTCAGGAGGAGAACCAATAAGAATTGGTTTTATTCTGACCTGTTTTCTTTCTATAGCCCCCAATTTAACCTTTACAAAAGAGGGGGTAATTTTTATCACCTCTGCGGGAACCGGTAATATTACCATATTCTTCTTTAGAGGAAGAATTTCTTCTCCTTCTTTTACAGAAGAAAGGTCAACCATAAGAGATACGCTTCTTGAATCCACTAAAAAAATCTGATTCTTTTGAACTTTCAATCTTATATTCACCTGCTTTGGGGAGTAATCAACAACTTCAAGGTTTTTAGGAAGGTTCTGAAAACCTATCCTGGTGTTCACCATAATTTCCACCATGGCTTTCTTCTCTCCGGACACTACTATCCAGAGCAACAGCGCAAACAAAAATGAAAGTAATTTTAATGGAAAATTGCTGAACAATACTTCCCTTATTCTCATTTTCTTTCCATATGTTCTACTATTTTTCTCTCGAGTGTTTCCCGGTCAAGATTCATAAAAAGCCTGCCAGCTATGGCCAGAGATATTGTCCCCTTCTCTTCAGACACAACAACAACTGCGCTATCTGTTTCCATTGACATTCCGATTGCCGCCAGATGCCTTGTCTTTGTCCCATATTCCTTAAGGAAAGGATGCTCAGTGGGATGGGGGAAAAGACAGGCTGCAGCTTTTATTCGGTCATCGGATATTATCATCCCCCCATCATGAAGGGGGCTGGTTGGAAAAAATATTGATAATATAAGGTCTCTGGTGACGAGAGCATCCAGCATAACCCCTTTTTCAGCAAAATTCTTAAGGGAAATATCCTTTTCTATTGCTATTAATGCCCCTATTTTCTGAGCAGCAAGATATTTGGAGGCAAGGGCAATCGTCTTTATAGTCTCTCTGGATGTCCTTTTTGGTTTTGGCCTCAGAAACCCCCTCGAACCTATCTCTGCAAGTATTTTCCTAAGTTCTCCCTGATAAAGAACGATTATTGCTATTATAAGGTATGTCAGGAATTCCTTAAACAGCCAGTTAAGGGTATTTAGTTTAAGATAAAGACTCAAAATATACGCGATAGCGATTGTAAAAAGGCCAAGGGTCATCTGATAGGCTCTTGAGCCCTTTATTAACTTTATAAACTGATAAAAAATTACGGAAACGAGAAATATATCAACTCCATCAGCTAAGGTAAAATTCCTGAAGGCATTTTTCAAAAGTTCCAGCATTAGACTTTATCTTCTCCTTTATATGCAGCCTCCCTTGCATTAATTATTGCATTTATTTCTTCTGATGTTAAAACTTCTTTCTCAAGAAGGCTTCGGGCAATATTCTCGAGTTTTTCTTTGTTCTCCACGATTAATTTTCTTGCTCTTTCGTAATTTCTCGTCACAATCTTCTCTATCTCCCTATCAATTTTTCGTGCTGTTTCCTCTGAAATTTCTTTTTTCATCGAAAGAGATTTTCCAAGGAATATTGCCCCCTCTTTCTCCCCAAAATTCAAAGGTCCGAGATCGCTCATTCCCCATTCACAAACCATTCTTCTGGCAAGTTCAGTAGCCCGCTCCAAGTCAGAACCCGCACCTGTCGTTATTTTCCCGAGCATTATCTCCTCTGAAGCTCTTCCTCCAAGAAGAACTGCAATCTGATCTTCAAGGTATTCTCGGGTGTAAGTGTACCTATCATCCTCAGGCAATTGCTGGGTAACTCCAAGGGCGAGTCCCCTTGGAATAATGGTTACCTTGTGAATCGGATCCGCGTGAGGAAGCAGGGATGCAAGAAGTGCATGCCCTGCTTCATGATAAGCCGTCAGTTTTTTCTCTTCATCGGAGAGGATCATGCTTTTTCTTTCCTTCCCCATAAGTATCTTGTCCTTAGCCTCCTCAAAATCTTCCATTTCTATAAGGTCTTTGTTTTTTCTGGCTGCTATAAGAGCTGCTTCATTCACAAGATTTGCAAGATCGGCTCCTGTCAATCCAGGAGTTCCTCTGGCAATAATCCTTAGATCAACATTATCAGCAAGTGGAAGATTCCTCACGTGAACCTTCAAAATCTCCTCTCTGCCCCTTACATCCGGTTTGGGAACAAAAACAGTTCTATCAAATCTTCCAGGTCTTAAAAGAGCAGGGTCAAGTATATCAGGCCTGTTTGTTGCAGCAAGAACAATAATCCCTTCATTGGGATCAAAACCATCCATTTCAACAAGAAGCTGATTTAAAGTCTGCTCTCTTTCATCGTGTCCACCGCCCAGTCCGGCTCCTCTCTGTCTTCCAACTGCATCTATCTCATCAATAAAAATTACGCAGGGGGCAAGCCTAGAAGCCTGGTCAAAAAGGTCTCTGACTCTGGAAGCTCCCACACCAACAAAAAGCTCAACAAAATCCGAACCGCTAATAGATAGAAATGGGACATTCGCCTCTCCTGCTACCGCTTTAGCCAGCAAAGTTTTTCCAGTCCCAGGAGGACCTACAAGAAGAACTCCTCTTGGCATTCTGCCGCCCAGTTTAGAAAACCTCTTTGGATTTTTTAGAAATTCCACTATGTCCTTGAGTTCCTCCTTCGCTTCTTCCACCCCGGCTACATCATCAAATGTAACCTTCTTGTCGGAAGAAGTAAAAAGCTTAGCTTTGCTTTTCCCAAAGGAAAACGCTTTGTTTCCCCCTGTCTGCATCTGCTTCATGAACATGAACCATAGTACGATCAAAATTATCAGTGGCAACCAGGAAAACAGAATGGACCAGATTCCTCCTTCTGATTTCTTTTTGGCTGATATTCTGACATTGTGCTGCTGGAGAATATCTACAACCTTTGTATATCCTTCGGGAATTATCGTTCTATACGAGTTTCCGCTTTTATCCTTAAAATTAATCTCTTGTCCATCTATAACTGCTTCTCTTACACTCCCTCCTTTTACCATTTCAATAAAACCGGAATAATCTATTTCTCTGGGCCTTTCGCTGTAGTTTGCCAGACCGTAGAGGAATATTATAATAACCCCTATGATAAGCCAAACTATTATTGTTCCTGAATTAAAGTTCTTAGTCTTAGCCATACTCTTGTTTAAACCTCCTCTAACATTTTATCATTTTATAGGTAGGAAATGAATGAGAAAATTGGCATTTAAATTGGGAATTAGCCTTATAGTTGTAGTTTATATATTAGTTTTTCGTATAGACTTCTCAAGTTTTCTAAGAACAATAAAAGAAGTCCACCTGGGGTGGTTCTTTCTCGCTCTTTTCCTCCATACTTTTGGATATCTAATAAGTGGTTTTAGATGGAAAGCTATCTCAGAGGAATTAAACATAGACCTTCCTCTATTGTTTTTCGTAAAATCCTATCTTGTAGCTACCTTCTTCGGTTTTTTCCTTCCCTCCCGTTTTGGAGGCGACATAATAAGAATAGGCGATATGAGCACAGAAAGGGAACTTTCTTCAGGCATATCTACAGTTTTTTATGAAAGGGTAGTTGGACTATTTTCATTGGTAATACTTGGTATATTAGCTCTGGCTGTATCTCCTCCTGAAGTAAAAAATTTAGTCTTAATAACATTTATCATCCTATTTTCCGTTTTGTTCCTTACAACCCTGCTTTTAATAAAACCTGAGGTCCTCCTCTGGATACCTCTCAAAGGGAAATGGAGAATAAAGCTGAAATCAATCTATAACTCAATAAAAAAACTCCAATCAAGAAAACTCTTTTTAAAAACACTTCTCTGGAGTTTACTCCTTCAAATAAATGTAATTATTCATTACTGGGCGATTGGTAAGGCTGTGGGAATCCACACTCCTTTTCTCGCTTATTTTTTCCTTATCCCCACGATGTTGATATTAATGGCCATCCCAATTTCATTTCAAGGCATAGGTGTAAGAGATTACTTTG